>JALTMC010000410.1 GCA_027005175.1 Myxococcales bacterium | reverse complement strand
GTGTTAAGGACGTTTGAATGATGCCGACAATTTAATATATCGTAGGGTTCGCGGGCCAACAAGAAAGCTGGAAAGGTTGTTGGATCAACGATCCAATAACAACTTTGGATTTACGATACAAAAAACTCGTGCGATGCTACAGTCAAGTGCAACCATCCATCCCTCTCAGCAACCACCCATCTCCCTCAGCAACCACCCATCCCTCTCAGCAACCACCCATCCCCCTCAGCAACCACCCTTGCTGCGGTTCTTTCTCCACAAGCCAGAGAACTAACATCTCTTGCTTTATGAGCCGTCCTGTTTTTCTGCTCTTTTTAATACGTTTCGTGTGGATACTTGAAAGATGTACTTTGAGGCCTCTTGAAGGAAGGACTTGAAGTATGTTCTGTGACTTTTGGTTTTCTTAATGTTTTTGATAATAAAGTTTTTTTTGTGAAACTGAGAAGGATTGATTTTTTTTGAAACCAAGTGGATACTCGACGTCTCTTTCTATAGGAAGGCGGTAAGATTAAATGATTGCCGTCAGGGACTTGAACTTTGAGGAGATGAAGTTCAAGTCAGTGTCCACGTAAAGGAGGTTGTCATGCGTACTTTTAAAAGATTTGGAGTTGTTTTTTTCTCATTTCTGTTGGGTGGAGCTCTTGTTGTCGGGTGCGGTTCTGTAAAAGATGGTGCTATTGTACCGACGGGTGAGCAAACAACTCAGCAGTTTCGACGAGCCCAGCAAGGAACACAGCAAGGAACACAGCCGAGTGGTGTGTTGTCGCAGGATGTTCAAAACGCTTTGAAAGAGACCTTGATTGATGAGTACAAAGCGCGAGCACTCTACGAGAAAGTGATCCGTACTTTTGGCTCTGTTCGACCCTTCTCTGCTATTGTTGGTGCTGAGGTTCGACATGCACAGGCTTTGTTGAATCTCTTTCAGAAGTATGGTTTGAAGGCTCCAGCGAACCCATGGACTCCAGCAAAACTGCCGACCTATTCATCTGTAGAGGAAGCTTGCCAGGGTGGTGTGAAGGCTGAGATCGACAACGCAGCGATCTACGATCGCTTACTGAAATTGGATCTTCCTCAAGATGTTCGCTCTGTGTTTATGAATCTACGGGATGCCTCAACAGATAACCACATGGCGGCCTTCCAGCGTTGCTCTTAATTGTGTTGAAGAGAGCGGTTAGGTTTGGTTCTGAAATGAGATATGGAGTACTGGTTTTATGTTGAGTGTATTGGTTATAATGCAGTAGCGATCGGACATATGAAGTAGACGATCGGCCTTTTCTTCATCATCAACCTGCAGTGTGACATCCATCTCTATCGTTGTGAAGACGAGTCCTTCTTTGGTCTTATCTAGCTCTGCTCTGATCTCACTTTCAAAATGAGAGACATTTAACTTTCTTCTTGTTGCGAGGGAGAAGAATGTTGTCATAAAGCATGTTTGGATGGAGGAGAGCAGCATATCTTCTGGGCTCCACACATTGTCTGGACCATCAAATTGAGGGGGGGGGCCCACCTTTAGCGGTGGGTTGTTATTACAAGTACTTGTCCCTAAACTTCCATCATCCCAGGTTAATGAGACTTTGTATGTATGTGGAAATGAGTGAGGCATTGTCTCTCTCCTGTCGTTGGTTTTTTCTCTCTTGCTCCAATCAAAATACAAGTCCTGTTGTAGAGACATTATCTGGACAAAGGATGCAATGAAAGATTGGGGGCAGCGTTGCATGAAATACATATCCAACGTACCACCCTGACCAAACAACTCTGTTGGGTGCAATGAAAGATTGGGGGTAGTGTTGCATGATTTAGGGTAGCATGAACGATTGGGGGTAGTGTTGCATGAAATGGATCTTGATGATAGATTTGCGGATGTTGCTTTCATGTGGAGCTGCAAAAGAATCGATTGTTTCTGTTGGATCATAGTGAGGGATATACCTTTTTCAATGAGATATGACTCTTGTCTTCAGCCCTTTCGGAAATGGACTCGCATCCTAGACGAGCCTGGTGAGGTGAAGTACCTGTATGAGGGTCGGTGTCCTGCATCGGGTAGGTTGCTGCAACTTCCTCGTACGGAGCAAGCTGAAGCGATAGCTTATAGCTTGTTGGAGAAGCTGCAGAAGGAGCTACCTTCGCCGGAAGAAGGTAAGATGTTTGGTGTTCTTTTGGTGGAAGGACAGAGTGGCCAGAGAGGTGTCTTGCAGGCATTTTCTGGTTTGTTGAGAGGGGAGCCGGAGCATGAAGGATGGGTGCCTCCTATTCCAGGCCGCAATGCCGTGGCGTGGGAGGAGACTCGAACCCTTGCTTTGCTTGAACAGATGAAGCAGGAGTTGATCCAGCTTTGGGATATCCCTGCCCGGCATACCATCAAGTTACTTACAGAAGAGTTTGAGCAACAGCGTGCCGTGATGCGACAGCAACACAAAGAGAACAAAGCCAAGCGGAAGCGGCAGCGCAAGTTCCTTCAAGAGACACTGGATGGTGAAGAGTTGGAGAAAGCTTTGGCTTTGTTGAGTTGGCAAAGTCAGGAAGACAAACGTGAGCGTCAGAAGCTTTTGGATGATTACAAAAAGAAGGTACATCCTTTTCGGCAGGAGACTCGACCGGCTGACCGAGAGATTCAGCGGATTAAAAAAGAGAGAAAGCAAGTCTCGCGGAGACTGCAAGAATACATGCACACCGTGTACAGTTTGACCAACTTTGCAGGTGTTGAGATGTCATTGCGCGATCTGATGCCCGATGTTGGAATACCTACAGGAACAGGCGAGTGCTGCGCGCCTAAATTACTTCATTATGCAGCCACACATCAACTTAAACCTCTCGCGATGGCGGAGTTTTGGTATGGACCTTCGATGGCAAACGGGCGTCGTGAACAAGGCCATTTCTATGGAGCATGTGTCGAGCGATGTCAGCCTATTATGGGGTTTTTGCTCTCAGGGATAACAGAGGCCTCTCTTCCCGCTAAGGTTGAGACTGCTCTTTCCATCGTCTATGAAGATGATGACCTGATGGTCATCGACAAGCCTTCAGGCTTGCTGTCTGTTCCTGGTCGTTATTTACACCGACAGGACAGTGTGGTCAGTCGAGTTAAGAATTTATTCCCAACAGTCGAAGGACCCATTACTGTTCATCGCCTGGATCAGGACACCTCAGGGCTGCTCTTGCTTGCGAAGACATCCAGCATTCACAAAGCACTGTCTGCACAATTTCGGGAAAGAGATGTCCACAAACAATACGAAGCTTTGCTTCATGGGAGACTGTCTTCCTCGGAAGGACGTATTCTTTTGCCGCTCTCTAGTATCCCTGATGATGCCCCTCGTCAAAGAGTTGATACTGCACATGGAAAACCCTGTGAAACTCATTATCGGGTGATAGAACAAACTGCGACAAGTACTCGTGTGCGCTTTACTCCGATCACCGGTCGCACTCATCAACTTCGTGTTCACGCTGCTCATCCTGATGGACTTAACGCCCCCATCATGGGCGACACCTGGTACAGCTTTTCCGACGATGCCACACAACGACTTTGTCTTCATGCCTGTGAACTCGTATTTCGTCACCCAGCAACCGGTAAAGAAATGAAGATGGTGAGCAAGGTCCCTTTTTAAACCATGACCAACAACACAAGGAGCGAAGAATGCAACGATGCAACGAAGACCTGCTTCTGGTGACAACAGACTTAGATAGATGACCAACAACACAAGGAGCGAAGCACGCAACGATGCAACGGCTCGATGAGCGAAGAGCGCAACAATGCAACGGCTCGACGAGTCAAGAGCACAACGATGCAACAGTTCGACGAGCGAAGAGCGCAACAATGCAAGGGCTCGACAACATAGGGAGCCAACGATGCGATGATACAAAGGTGGGACAACATAGGGGTCCAGCAACGCAAGAGCGCAACGATACAACGGTTGGGCGAGCGCAACGATACAACGGTTGGGCGAGCGCAACGATACAACGGTTGGGCGAGCGAAGAGCACAACGTTTGAACGATTAGAGTTTGCCTGTAGAGCATATTTTTTGGATGATATGTTGGCCCCATAATTTGGAGCCACAGTTTGTCATATGAACGCCATCGCTGGTGTTGAATGGGTTGCAAGTTGTTTGTTTGGACATCTCATCAATGGAGGTTAAGACACTGCATTGGATGCGTGTGTATTGTGCGAGTGTTTCTTTGGTCCATTTTTCGATGTTGCGACGTTGGGTGAGTCCTTTTTTGCCATAGGATGGTGTGACCCAGAAGCACAGGCTCTTGGGTGGCATCTGGCTGAGCATCCGCTTGATGCGGCTCTTTACATAGGTTTCCGAGAAGCCGCTGCTGTTGCCTCCGAGTTGGATAAAAAAGGCGTTGGGTTTGTGGTTGGCGATCAGTTTTTGAAAGACAGAGGTGGACTGGCTGATGATGCCTGCACATAACTTACTTCCTGTGGTATTGCTTGAAGCTGTTCCGTTGGTGTAGACCTTGGTTGCGCGGCAGAGCCAACTCTTCGAGCTTCCCGATAACTCGGACCAGTGGCGTGAGGCAGAGGAAACCTTGGCATACGAAAAGACAGTATTGCCTTTGGTGTTGGGGTTGGAGCAATACGTGGCAGGGTTGCGCAACGCATCAACAATAAGTTTGGCAAATGGGCTGCCCGATGACTGGGAGTCTCCAATGTACAAGAAGGTGACACTCTTTCCTGGTGTTGTGGAGCGAGGGACGCAAACATTCTTCCGTCGAGTGGCTTGGTTAACACGTTGTCGAAGCTGGCAAACGTATCCTGTTCGACAGGGGGTTGTTACACACTGACTGACACAGTGTCCTTGGCCGGATGCATCTGCAATACAATATGTAACGGGTTTGCCTGCTCGGTCTGGGCATAGTGAAGTACAGGGTAGGGC
>JALTMC010000409.1 GCA_027005175.1 Myxococcales bacterium | reverse complement strand
AATCTCCAAAGCCAATACGGGCCACTCTCTTTGTTCGCAAATGTGAGCAAGCAAGACAGAGACCCTGCTTGCCACATCACCAGTAAGAATAGCCTTGCGGTACTTTGGACACCACACCATATGGTATACTGTCTGACACACACAGTTCCGGCTGTGTACAACATCTATCATGTTCACATGGTAAGTCCAACCGACCTTTCTGTCAACCTTTTTTTGCCTCCTCCCCCGACTGAATCCTGTGCGCAAAGGCATCGTTAAGGGAATCAACACCAGATCATCTGCCACTTTTTGTACTGACATTGCTTGACTCATCACTGGAAAAGGTAGAAATCTATGAATGAAAGCCTGACTCGGATGATAAAAGATGGAAAGACTCACAACCTGCATTCTCAGGTAGCCCCATGTCTTCCTCAGCTTGCTGCATTCTCAGGCGGCCCTATGTCTTCCTCGGCTTGCTGCATTCTCAGGTAGCCCCATGTCTTCCTCGGCTTGCGTGTATGACAGATTTGGGTACACTGAAAACCCGCTTAAGGCAACCCAAGAACTTAAGGCAACCCAAGGAAATTTTGATGCCAACACGCCCTCTACTTACAAGTTATGAAGACGACCTCAAGCTTTTTCCTGATCGGTGGCAAATGGCGGGTGTGGCGTTTGCGATTCTGGTGATTCTCAGTTTTCCTTTGCTCGCCAACGAGTACTGGATGACCATCGGTAACAGTACCCTGATCGCCGTAGTGGGTGCTGTTGGGATGATGATACTCACAGGCTATACAGGACAGATCAGTCTGGGTCATGCTGCCTTTCTCGCCATAGGAGCCTACACAGCCGCAGTCCTTGGACATCATTTTGGGATGCCATTTTGGATCATCTTACCCATCGCAGGTTTGCTCGCGGCCATCATCGGCTCAGCCATTGGTCCCTTTGCCCTGCGACTCGAAGGATTATACCTCGCCATCGTCACGTTGGGTCTACTGTTCCTAACCAAACACAGTCTACAATCCCTATCATCCTGGACCGGTGGCGTCAAAGGGATCGCTGTCCCCATGCACCTCTGGTGGGCCAAGGCGGGCTCCAGCAGTGTGACCCCTTTTGCCCAAACAACCCAGCTTGGAGCCTGGACGTTCTCCTTTGCCCACAAACTCTACCTCTTGTATTTGCTGCTTGCCTTGTTCTCGATCTGGGCCGCCAAAAATCTGCAACGCTCTCACACTGGTCGTGCCATGATGGCCATTCGCGACCATGATATGGCTGCTGAAGCTATGGGAATCCATCCATCCCACGCCAAAGTCATCGCCTTTGCCCTATCTTCCTTCTTTGCGGGAATTGCCGGTGTTATGCTCGCTTACCAACAACGATATATCACAGTAGATCCACCCTTCAACCTTGCGATGAGCGTGAAATATATCGCCATCATTGTCCTGGGAGGAATAGGCACTGTCTTTGGTGCTGTCGCCGGAGCGATAGTGTATACCGTCCTCTCACCCATGGCAGAGTGGTTTGGAGGATATATCCCTTATATCAAGCAACTCAGCTCCCACAACAAAGAGATCATCCTGTTCTCTACAGTCATTTGTGGCTTTCTCATCTTCGAACCACTCGGACTCTTTGGTATCTGGCTGCGCATCAAACGCTACTTTATGGCCTGGCCCTTCCGGTATTAAATGGAGCAAATCTAGAACCCCATATTCGAAGATCAATACTCTGTACTCTTCTGCTTCGTACTCCATACTCAGAACTCAATACTTTGTACTTCGTACCTTCAACTCAGAACACAGAACTCAGAACACAAAACTCAGAACACAAAACTCAGAACACAAAACTCAGAACACAAAACTCAGAACACAAAACTCAGAACACAAAACTCAGAACACAAAACTCAGAACACAAAACTCAGAACACAAAACACAAAACTCAGCACTTTGCTCTTTGTACTTCGCACCTTCAACTCAGAACCCGGAACACAGAGCCCAGAACTCGGAACTTGGAACGCAAATGACCCAACACCCACTCCGCTCAGAGCCTCTTCGACAGCACTTGACCTTGCCCAATCAGGACATCTTTCGACAAGCTTCTTTGGTCGTCTCGCAGTTACGGGAAGCTGGCTACCAAGCCTTCCTTGTTGGTGGTGTGATCCGTGATTCGCTGATGGGCTCTATCCCCAAAGATTGCGACATCACAACCAACGCGCTTCCCAAGGATGTTGTGAAGCTATTTCCTCGTACCGTACCTGTCGGGATTCAATTTGGCACGATCATGGTATTGCAAGAAGGACATCATTTTGAAGTAACAACATTTCGTGCTGATGGTCGTTACGAAGATGGACGCCGCCCAACCTCTGTGTCTTTTTCTCAACATATCACCGACGACCTCGAACGTCGAGACCTCACGATCAATGGCCTGATCTATGCGCCAGAAGAGCAGGAGGTCATCGATTATACGGGCGGTTTAGAAGACATAAAGCAGCGTCTTATTCGGACCATCGGCCCCCCCCAGGACCGCTTCCATGAAGACAGGCTGCGGATGCTTCGCGCCGTTCGCTTTGCGTCGCGCCTCTCCTTTCAACTTGATACAGAGACCTTTGCCGCAATTCGTGAACGAGCACATCACCTGCCAGATGTTAGCGTAGAACGTATTCAACAAGAGCTGCTCAAGATCCTCACATGCTGCTACCCGGCACGAGGTATTTTGTTGTTGGAAGAGACTGGCTTGCTCCCTCAGATCATCCCAGAGTTACCGGACCACAATGCAGCAGTCCATCGACTCCTTCATTATGAATCACTCAACCAACCCAATGAAGATCTAGCTCTCGCACTGTTGTTGGCAGACCTCTCTTCCAAACAAGCCGAACAGATCCTACGTGGTCTGCGTTTCCCCGGAAAGAACATCACAAAGGTGGCTGTTCTCCTTGAACAACAACAAAAATTACAGCAGTATTGTGAGCAATCAAAAGCGGATCGTAAACGCTTTTTACGACAACCTCACCTCAAGGAGATCCTGGAAGTCGGATCGATCCTAAAATACACAAAGAAGATCCCCACGAACGCATTATCACAAGCCTTGACAGAGCAACAAGACTGGTCTCACGACGAACTATCCCCCGCGATCTTACTGGATGGTCATCGTTTAAAACAATGCGGCTACCCACCAAGCTCCGCATACAAAACGATACTGACACACCTGGAAGATGAACAACTTCAAGGCAACATCACAACTCTTGACCAGGCTCTTGCTTGGCTACAAGAACACTACGGACACTTACGCAATGAATAATAAACCTTGACCAGGCTCTTGTTTGGCTACAAGAACACTACGGACACTTACTCCATGAATAACAACACTTACCCAAACTCTTGCTTGGCTACAAGAACACTACGGATACTTACTCCATGAATAACAACCAGCTTGAACTTCCATCCGAGAGAGACACCCAGGAAGAAGTCACAAACCAACCAAAAACCTGGGACATCGGAGACTTTATCCTGTTTCTTCTGGTGTACTACTTATCTCAGATCATCTTCTACAGTTTCTTTACAGCGTTTGTACCAAAACCCACAGGTCTCACGAGGCTCTACTTTAATGTCATCATTACGCTTATGGCCAACACTCTCATCATCGTGTTAATTCTGATACGAGGCCGAGCCACCCATGGATTCACATGGAAAGAACTCGGATTCCAGGGGGTCCCTTGGAGAGAAGTCTTGCGCTGGACCATCACATTTTTCGCTCTTGTGTTTGCATTCAACTTTCTTTACGGTGCCATCCTCAAATGGTATGGACTGGGCCGCCCCAACCAGGAAGTCGCAAAATTCTTCTCTGCCAGCAACCCCTGGCACTTCAAAACACTCGCCCTCATTATGGTGGTTGTCTCTGCTCCCCTCGCCGAAGAAATGATGTATCGAAGCGTACTCTTCTCCACAGCAAGAAACTATCTCCCTCCCATCATTGCAGCCATCCCAGCAGGTCTTATCTTTGGTGCCCTTCACTTTGAGACCCTGACGATTATCCCTCTCGGCTTTCTCGGCTTTCTACTCTGCTATATCTTTCACCAAACCAAGTCTCTCTGGCTCTGTATCGGATTGCACACCGCCAACAACACCCTGGCCTACTTCTGGCTCATGTATTTTCAAGAGCTTTTCTCCTAACCCAAATGGGCCACCGAGAAATGGAGTGGCTTGCCCGAATGATTGAGGTGGTTCCCATGACCACTGCCCAAATCGATGACATCCTCAAATATATCCCCGACACTCAAGACCCCGAACGTCTCAAAAAACGTGAATTCATCACCCAAAAACTCCTCGAACGCTTTCCCGATGTCAAACAAGCCATTAAGGACGAAGGCAAAATTGAAGGCAAAATTGAAGGCAAAATTGAAGGCAAAATTGAAGGCAAAATCGAGGGACTGCGCCCCTTACTTCATCAGTTTGAAAGGCGACTAAAACGCCCATTAACCAAGGAGGAAAAGCAAACTCTCCTGACTCGGTTTGACACCCTTGGCCCTGAATCTCTCGGTGATGTCGTTATAGACCTCTCCGACTCTGAACTTGCCCTCTGGCTTGACCAACCCAATGTCCAAGGACCCACATAATCCTCATCATAGAGGCTACAACCCTGTGAGCCCTCCATGTTCCAACCAACCCGATGTCCAAGAACCCACATAATCCTCACCTCTCCTTGCCCCCACAGTTTTAGACTTTCCACCACCACACAGTCTTCGCAATGAGCTTCTTTATGGGCTTTTGGATTGCAGGAAGGTGAGATGCAAATCGTGAGATCTGTTGGCGTTCAAGAACAAGATAAGCCTCCGGCTTTATTTGTGCTCCTGACAGTGTTTGAGTTCGAACCATGAGCTTTCGCAGGTTCAGAGAGAGATTTCG
>JALTMC010000408.1 GCA_027005175.1 Myxococcales bacterium | reverse complement strand
CTTGTACTCTGAATGTATTCTGATGTCGTTTGGGGCTGACCCAACACGATCATTAAACCCAAGCGTGGAATATCCAAACCGACGGAGATCATATTGGTCGCCAATGCCACATCCACTCGCTTCTTGGTGTTGTGAAACGTCTTGGACAATCGGTCTTTGGCTTCTGCAACCTTGGCGGTCGAGACCCTTGATGTCAACTCCACAGGCTCGTACTGAATCATCCGCTTGGTCGCAAGCATCGACTCTGTTTGGAAGGGCTTCCGTCGCATCCATCCATAATGCTGTAAGGTCGCCTGTATTTCGTCTTCCACAATACGACGACTTCCACCCAAGGCCTTGAGCGAACTGAAATAACCCAAAATGGTCATATAAGGATCGACAGGGTTCTCTGGGTTCTTGGCTCCCCCTGCTTCGTTCCAAAGCTTCTGTGCTGCCGATAGTAACGTTCGATACACACGCAACAACACCACTTTACTACTCCGCCCCTGCGCTGCCACTCCCACGTAAAGACGGGCGTTCTTTTCTGTGGAGGATCTCGTAATGGAGAAGAATGTATCGCGACGATTTGGCCCTTGGGGTGGGAATAACTCTACATGGGAACGGGAAAACAATGCCTGGATCTGTTGTGCTGCCCTTCGCACCGTCGCTGTGGAAGCGACGATTTTAGGACGTACTCGCTTTCCATCGTATTCACGCTCACACAATAAGTCTAAAGCTGTCTCATACAAACCTACCATCGTTCCCAGTGGCCCAGAGATAAGGTGTAACTCATCCTGGATGATCAGGTCGGGAGGCAAGAGCTTTTCTCCCAGCTTGATTCCCTGCCCCTTTTCGCTGTCTCCGTAAAAGCCTTCTCCTGGCTTGTATCGATCGGCCTGTCCCAGCAAAGCTCCCGTTTGTCCTACCCACGGCAAACTCGCAAACTTATCCACTGTGGCAATCAGAAAACATGGCAAGCGACGGTAGATTGGCTCGTCTACGGTTAGTATGGGAAGGTATTGCTTGGTGATTCGTCCTCTTCTTCCCACTTTTCCATAGGTACAGTCATTATTGGAACAAAGTATTCGTAACTCTTTGGGCTCATCTGCGTTGGGAAACAACTCGAAAGAGGAGGGAGTAAAGGAGTGATTGCACCAAGGGCAACTTTCTAAGGGAATCGGAGCATCGTGGGTGGCAGGGTCTTGTTGGTAACGTCGAACTTTGGTTCGAGCGGAATGTTCGTCTGTCTTGCCTTTTCGACCCATGCGGTTGGGGGTTGCTCCCTGTCCTACCCATAGGCCGATCTCAAAGGGCCAGTCTCCCAATAGCTCAGGGTTCTTCTGTCGTTCCAACTCCAGGGCACATAGCAGGGTTGATGCTCTTCCCAATTGATCGAGAGTCAACAAACGCAGGGTGTACCTCATCAGTACACTTAATCCCGCATAGCCTAGATTCGGATGGCGAAGGCGACGCAAGATCAGGGTAAAGGCCGCCAATCCAAGATAAGCTTCTGTTTTTCCGCCTCCTGTTGGGAAGAAGATCAAATCCACACACTCCCTATCTTCGTGGAGAGGGTCAGCGATTCCTGTGAGACTCATCAACAAAAAGCCCAATTGAAAAGGCCGCCAAGCTGGAGTGACATCCTCTCCTTCCCAGCCCAAACGTTGGTGAATGGCACGAGCAACGACTTTGTTGGCCAGTTGAAAAGCCTGGAATACTTTGGGGTCGTCCAATTGCTGTAAGCCTGTTTCAATCCGACCACATACCCTCTCAGCACGTTGTAGTAGGTAGTTGGCAACCGTTTCGCGCTTTGGATCTTTGGGGAGGATGGCTTCCTTGATCCACTTGCGATACTGCTTGGGTAACGACTCCAAGCTTACTTGGAGCTCTTTGGCATCCTTGGCCTGAGCCAAAGCCTCCATGCCAAATTCGACATGGAGGATCTCTCGGTTGTCCGTTTTTTCAACCTCCGCCTCTGGCAACCATGTGGTCTCCACCATAAAACAGCTTGAATCTTGTACATGGGTTTTTACGGCGATGTTGTGACCTACTGCAAATTCAAATTCTGTCCTGTATTGCAGGTCTGCGATCTGTTCGTCGGTGTCCTCCAATCCTTTCCCTCGCAAGTCGGGACGAGCTACAAACGATTGTTGACAACGCAATTTTAAACGAGGTTGAAAAAGGTAGGTTGCGTCTTTCTCATCACCAATTCCCGTGCGACGATTCACAATGAAAATGGAAACAGAGCGCACTCCATCTTCTACAATCCCTGTTCCTTCAAGTGTTCGAGCCGTTACAAACAACTCTATGCCAGGATGGTTGGGAAGGGGTTTCGGAACAGAGCCGTCTTCCTCGGGAAGTGTCAACAGAACCACTTCGCCTTGGGGCTTGCGAACCCAAACCTTCTCCTTGCTCACGACCGCTTCTTGTATTAACTTGTCGCCTTGCCCATTCTCATCAAGTAGGCTGGAAGGCTCTGTCTCGGTATATTCTCCCCAGGAGGCCCGGACTTCAACCTCTTTCACTCCTGGTTTTACCAGTACATTGATTCCCATCGAGGAGGGGAAAAATCGTGGCTTCTTGGTTTCCTCTTCATCCTGCTTGGTATCGTCATCACCAGAGACGGGTTTCAAATTCAAAATGTGAGGAGTATCATCTTCGATGTCTAACTCTGGCCTTTCCTCCAAAGGGATCTGGGAAGGCACCAGAAATCCTGCAAGATACCAACTTGCCGGGTTCTTTAAAAGCACCTCTTCCTTCAACTTTTCGTCTTCGGGCGTCGGGCCGATCAAATCGATTTGCAAAGCCTTGAGGAGTTGCGAGCGAACGGCTTCAGAAGTCAATGAAGATGTAGACATATCTTTTCCTAGCAGCCTGTCGGAGAAAAGAATACCTATGAAATCAGGACACTATGACATGTCTGCCAAGTGCTTACTTCACTTTACAATTTGCGAACATCTCGTAATATCCGCAAAACGCAGAAGTGAAGTATATTCACACTTCGGTTCGGTTGCAATGTAACTGTTTGATTAAGTATCACTTTATTTCTCCGACAGGCTGCTAGAAGCAGAAGCTTCAGAGGGCTTTTTTGTTTCTTCGCCTCATCACTCTCTTCCAATGACACACATAGGGCACACTTTACTTCTTGTTGTGGATTCTTGCCATAAGAAGGGGGACATAGCCTGTATTTCCCCACATACGGTCATTGTTCCTGACTTTTCTGAAGTTCTTGTGTGGAAAAAGTACATCTGGTACGATTCTGCTTCAACAACGCACAGGAGTATTGAATGAAGGTCTGGAGATTGGTTTCACACCACGTCAATCCCGTAGAGGTTGCACAAATATATAAAGAACAGGGCTTTATCGCAGTTGGTTGGGGACATACAGAGGACTTGAGAGAACAGCCCCTTAGCTCCCCGCAAGATATTAACGTGTGGTGCTAGTGAATCAAATGTTCATGACGGAACAAATGTCCACCTGACTTGAAAAGCAAAATCCACGATCATGTTTCTGAAATAAAAAAGGAGACATGAACATGGATGCTTATCCCTATGGTAGCCTCGGTGGCCTAGATACAGAAGAACTCTTTATCATGATTTACCTCCTTGTTGACCGTTATCTCACTGACAGAGAAAAGCATTGTGGACCTTTGCGTTGTAATACGAATGGGGCTGTACCACGCTTTACAGATGCCGAAGTGATGACTGTTTCGATTGTCGGACAACTCAAGCAACTACCTTCCGAGCGTGCCTGGTACCATGACCTGTCAACCATCTGGAAGCCTCTTTTTCCCGATTTGCTCGAACGTTCCCGTCTTGTACGAAGGAAGATAGCTCTTGCCCAAGTCATCGAAATGTTCCGTCGAAAAATAGTTGAACACCTTGGATTGGATGAAGGGCAAGAGCGTTTTCAGGATTCCAAACCCATAATTCTGGCACACTATGGTCGTGCTCGACGGAATCTGAACAAGCGTTTTCGCCCTCGTTGGTTGCGAGACAAGCATAGTGGGTTGGTCACAGAAGTAGAGCCTGGTCTGGCAGACATAGGGTTCTGTGCAACCAAAGGGGAGTACTATTTTGGGATGAAGCTTCATTTGAAAATAACGTTTGGAGGAATTCCCATTTGTTGGGGATTGACTGCGGCAACAGTGGACGATCGCCGGATGGTTTGGCCACTGATTGAAGCTGACCCTTTGGTCCAGAGAGGAGGCTATACCCGAACCTGGACTGATAATGGATATGAAGATGAAGACCTTCAAAGAGAGGTCGAGAGAACAGGTCATCGTTTGCATGCTTTCCCCAAAAAAGCAAAGTCCAATAAATGGCCCAGAGGATTGCGAAGATTGATTCGCTCTCGTCGCCAACAAGTAGAGACCAGGTTCTCAGAAGGAAAACGATTCGTGAATCTAGAATCCCCCAGACCAGCGAGTACATCGGGGCTTATGGCAATGATGGCGTTGAAGATGACGGCCTTAACTTTGTACATGCTATCGCCTTTTCTACCTCAGTTGGTGGATGGATTATGATACTCACTGAACAAGCGACTCGTTAGTGAACAAATGTATCACTAGCACCACACGTTAGTAAGAAAGAACAAAATAAACGGGAACTACAGGAGTTCTTGCAAAGTCCACGGGTAGAAATAGTAGATATAACAGAATCGACTTCAGAGAGATATGCACATATTTATGCCTATTTGAGGGAATCAGGAACTCCTATTCCAACAAATAACTTGTGGATAGCTGCTTGTGCAATGGAATATAGTGCAACTTTACTCACGGCAGACAAACATTTTCAAAAGATTCCACATATCATGATATCCTTTATCACTGTCTAGCAGCCTGTCGGAGAAATAAAGTGATACTTAATCAAACAGTTACATTGCAACCGAACCGAAGTGTGAATATAC
>JALTMC010000407.1:2283-4895 GCA_027005175.1 Myxococcales bacterium | reverse complement strand
CGGGTGAGTCGGAGGCCGATGGTGTGGTCCAGTAGTGACGGGAGACACTCAGTGTGCTGAGAGGTATGAAGCAAGTGAGTCCAATGAGGAGATAGCCCCACAGGGGTGAGAATATCCTGACCACTGCAGTGAGTACGAAGTCGCTGTGAAGGTTGTTGAACCATTGAAAGGCTCCATGGTGACCAGCTAGGTTCCAGAGATTTTGTACGATCTGTTCTCCCACCACAAAGCGCCAGGGTTGGTTCCACAGAGCGAGGCGTTCATGTACTTTTTGAAGCTCGGAGCTTTGAATCGCCCATTCGGGAAATA
Organism: Myxococcales bacterium; assembly: GCA_027005175.1. Lineage (GTDB taxonomy): Bacteria > Myxococcota_C > UBA6777 > UBA6777 > UBA6777 > M3003. The sequence goes on along the minus strand of JALTMC010000407.1, from coordinate 4,586 downwards.
GGGTTGCGAGGAGGCTTGGGAGCCAGAATAGGATCACAAAGCCCAGAAAGACTGTCGTGATTCGCAACAAGTTGCCGATGGTGGTTAGGCGATCTGCGCCTGTGCTGAGGAAGGCAAAGAGCAAGTACAATGAGAAGCACAGAGTCAGAATCAGGCCAGGGCCGAGATCTCCTTGTACGGTGTATAAGATGCCAATCGCTCCTAGTAGCAGCAGGTACAACAATCCTACCAACATCGCTCCACCCAACCGCTCCCAACGTTGGCGTCCTGCGCTTGCCTCTGTGAGATGGACCACTGGGTTGATTCTTTTGTTGCGTTGAATGGCAAAGATCTCCAATCCAAGGTAACGGGCAAAAAAGATCAACGCGGTCAGGATGGCAAACTCAGAGACTTTGATGGTTCCCAAACCTGGAACGATCAAAAAGAAGCGGTTGTGAACGAGAGAGGGAAGGAGTAGTCCCATCAGAGGCACTAGGCCGAGGAAGAAGAGCGTAAGAAAGAAGAATCGAAGGCTTTGGCTCTTGGCCTGATTCGATCGATTGCGCCGGTACTCCCAGGTGATAAGTCCGACATAAAGATAGAGAACCAAGGCTGGGAACAGCAGAGACAGGGATTGAAAGACCAAGCCCAATCCAAGGCAGGCTCCAAAGTAAGCGAGACTGCCGCCAAGAATAAGACCACGAGAGAGTGGAGAAGGTGGTGGTGTGCTGAGAAGCTGTACCCCTGGAACGGCAGGCGGGAATAGGCGGAACCAGAGTTCTTTTAGGGTTGTGGGGATATGTGTTTTCAGAAACTGTTGAAGGGGAGGCCATAATCGTTCGATACCTCCAACCCAGGCTACAAAGAGGCTCACTCCCACCAACGACCAGAGAAATTGTCGATAGAGGAAAGAGTTGTTGTTGAGTCCTAGAGATGACAAAGACAATGTCGCTAGAACGTAAAGTCCCAGGCCATTGAGAAACAGGGCGATGGGCCACAGCCACAAGATCGCGAACCACCTCTTTTGAGGGCTGATCTGTGTCGATGTTGCCATGTTTGGAGTTGGTTCTGTGAAGGGTGCCAGACGTACGCGCCCTGTCTCTGTCAGCCAATGGAGTAAAAGAACAGCTCCTCCTGCGATGAGTAACCACAGCAAGCCAATTCGCCAGGACAGTCCACCATAGGAAGGCTGAAAGATTCGAAGATACAATCTCTGAACATAAAACAGTGGGGAGCCTGCTCTGATCTCTGTGGGTTGAGTGATGCGTTTCTTGTGGAGAGAACCTTGAGGTGAGGCCGTGTAGATCGTTCGATCTCCTACAGGAGTGATGCTGTATCGATCTTGTTTGAGATGACGGAGAAGTAAGAAAGGTGCGTAGGGGGAAGAGAGCTGTGTTTTTCCTGAGATCCCAGCAAGAGAGAGAGGAATCCTCCATCGCTGTGTGCTGGTTTGGGTGCCTTCTCCTCCTGTGAGAAGAAGCTGGGCTTTGGGTCGCAGCCAGTGGCGCATGACGAATTGCTCAGAGGGATAGCTCGCAAAAAAGGAGAGGGGGAGGGCGTAGCGTTGAGGCAGTCGTGTGTGCATCAAACGAACTCGATCGCGCTGAATGTGGATGCGGTATGTGAGTTGTCCCACAGAGATCAAGTCGCCGGAGCGAACAGAAGTGGAGCCGAGATGTCGTGCTTTACGTCCATAGGGGATGACCTGAAGGGGAAGCTCTTGTCTTCCTAGATGTTGCAAGACAAGTTGCTTGCCTTGGAAGCCGAGCCGGGCGATACGACCGATGTTTAGACCTGCTGGAATGGATTGTGGCTGAAGAATCCAGCGGCAAGGCGATGACACAAAACCGAGATGATACTGTGGGTTCATCGACAGTCTTGGCCGACGTCGCAGAGTGACCTCTCTTTGTGGTTTGCCCCATCGGAGCGGTTGGGTGAGTGGGAGCCATCGTCTCTTGCGTTGGATCTGCCACTGGTTGTAGCGATACTCCAACAAGCCTCCACCTGCATCTTTGGGAATGGTGAATCGTCTGGCTTGATCTAGCCATAACAAACGCCGGGTTGCGCCCTGACCCCAGCTCATTTGGGCGTGATGACGTTGCAGCGAGAGATCCAGACGACGGCGTTGTAACTCCAAAGCAACCCAAGCTTTTGGTTTGCGTAACTTTCGATGGGTTGAAAGAGTACTCAAGGCAGTCCAGGATTTTTGGGATCGAAGCCCCTTTTTCGAAAACTGTTTTTGGGCTTTTCTCATCCCACGTTGTCGCAGCCAGGTGTGGACTTGTGTTGGGCTACAAGGGTCGCGTGGACGGTCCATCTTTTGT
>JALTMC010000407.1:0-2273 GCA_027005175.1 Myxococcales bacterium | reverse complement strand
CGGTTTACTCGGATACGACGATAGGGTGTTGCCGCTCTGCGGATCTCAATGGCACGATCTGGGCTTCGATTGTACAAAACAGCCCACCAGTTGCCTTTGCTGCCTCGTCGTTTCAGGACAAAATGAACGGTTGATGCCTTGCGGTCATACAGCACGATATCATTGACGCGTCTGTCGGTGCCAACCGAGATTACCGCTTGATTCGGGGCTTGGGTGCGCCATGGAGCGTCATGCCCTACGATGGCGATCTGGGGAGGCTCGGCAAACGGCTGACATGCGATCCGAGTACTCCAGTATGCCACAGCAAACAGACCCATCACCGTCCATAGCCATAGTCTCCATCTTCCTATTCCATGTGGGATAGACACAGTCGTTTTCATCAAGCTTCTTTGTTTGTTTTGTGGTCGCAGGCTGCTATCTTTGCTTTATGATTGGGATCGGAAGAAAGAAAAGCAAGGAGGGGGAATAATGACGCGAAGGCAAGAGCAAGACACAACACAGCGACATTACTTTTTGATTTCGAGTTCGATGAGGAGGGGGAATGATGACGCGAAGGCAAGAGCAAGATACAACACAGTGACATTACTTTTTGATTTCGAGTTCGATGAGGATGGGGAGATGATCGGAGATATCGATATGCTGACGGAGGACTTTGTAGTTAACGATCTTGGCTTTGGAACCAACAAAGGTGTGGTCAATCCAGCGATCTGCTTTTTTCGCTCCAAAGGGGACGTATGTGTTGTAGTTGTCCGGTGCTTTGTTGTAGTCGGCGACAGAGACACCCGATCTCCAGGCTTTAAATAGAGTCTTGAGTGGATTGGTCTTGACAGGTGGGTAGTAAGCCGCCTCCTCTTTTCCAAGCTTTTTGGGATCAAATCCTGGCGGTAGAAGGTTGAAATCTCCTGCGATCATCCAAGCATTGCCAGATCTTTCTGCGGCTTGTGTCAACGATAAGATCGTATTGACTTGGTTTGTCATGGTGCCATCATTGAAGCTGAAGGCGGACAGGTGGGTGTCCAACAAGACCAAAGAGCCCCCTTCTTGAAGAGGGATTTCAACTTCCAACACTGCGCGTTTCAAGTTGAATGCTTTGCGTAGGAAGCTCTCTTTCATCTGAGGAAGGGCATGTCGCACGGCGCGCTTGATGGCGTAGCGGGAGAACACAGCCAACTGCATATTGACTCTCTTCAGATGTTGATGGGAGGGGGATGGAACATAGGCCGACTTATGGTAGGGTGTCGCGGCCCAGCTGGCATAGGAGTTCGCCTTGAGGAATCGCTTGAGCTGGTCGATACGATACGTTCGTGTGGAATCTCTATCGATCTCTTGCCACAAGATAATGTCGGGGTTGTACTTTTTTACGACCGCGTTGATGGCCTTAATCGTGGCTTCCACATCCTTTTTTGAGGGATACACTGCCTTGCCACCATCATAAAAAAAGCGGTAGTTGCGGCTTGCACTGTACTGGATATTCCAGGAGAGGATACGAAGCTTGCCTTTTTTAATCGAAAGAGGCACGACTTTCTTTGCATCAGTATGAAGTTCTGCTGGCTCTTTGGGACCAGGGAAGTAATTTAACATGCGGATGAGCGCAAAGCCTCCAACACAAACAACAAATAAGAGAACAGCAAGACCAATAAGAGTGTACGAAAGCCACGGTTTCATCGAAGAACTCCAGTTCATGGATAGGTTACGTTTACAACACGGATGGATATGATTGAATGTAATGAAATGCTTGACTTGTCAAGGTGCAAATAACTGGTTATAAGGGGGTGGTACTGAATATGAGGATCTCCTATCCCGCATGATTCACGTTGTTCGTCGCCCCGCGACGAAAAGCCCGAGCAGATACAAGGAAGGCTCAGGAGTACCCTCGCAGGTATACCGTACTGTTGGGCTGACGAAGAACTAGATCAGCGCATCCGATGTCGGGACTTGCAAGCCGTAGCAGCATGTTCGCAAATCATGTGGGCTATGGGAGAGAGAAACACAATCATCGTGATACGACGACAAAGGAGAAGGAAAGAAAATGCCGATTTATGAATACCGCTGTGAAGCCTGTGAAGCTGTGGTGGAGAGGATACAACCCTTCAACGCTGCTCCACTTGAGACTTGTGATGTTTGTGGCAAAGGCCCAATGCATAAGCTAATATCACAGTCTAGTTTTATCCTCAAAGGAGGAGGTTGGTATAAAGATGGGTATGCAGGCTCCTCCAATTCCTCCGATAGTTCCTCTTCTCATACCAACTCAGGCAGCTCTAGCTCCTCTGATC
>JALTMC010000406.1:14450-17198 GCA_027005175.1 Myxococcales bacterium | reverse complement strand
GGATTTATACGCGAGGCTTCAAGTGTTTGAGCAGAAGGGATTTCTGGAGTGGAGAGAGACACAAAAAACAATCAAGAGATACGGCTCATCCTCCCGAATGACTGCTTCGTTAGGAAAGCCGCCCAAGATCTTAGAAAGCCGACCTGCCATTCCCCGTGCTCCAGCAGCAAACGTCCCCCCCCCACCGCAAAGAGCCACTAGAACTCCAGCAGAAGCACAACCAGCCGTGATGGCGAAAGGCCAGAGAGTTCCCGAGAGAAAGATACCTCCAGCACCAACCTCCCCTCCGGCACAAGAAGCTGCGCCCCAACCTACCCAACAACGTAGGACAGGAACAAAGCCATCCTTTCGTTCCTACAAGCCACCAGGTACCCAGGCAGCAAAGCCACACCCGACAGCTTCGCAACCTGCGATGCAACAAGCTGCGCCACCTCCGTCGGCGAGAAAGCCCACAAGCTCACAACCTGCGATGCGTTCCACGACAGGAGGAACCTCTACGAGGAAGCCCATAGGCTCACAACCTGCGATGCAACAAGCTGCTGCCCCTCCTCCTTCGACACCCGCAGGCTCTCAGCCTTCCATGCGTCCACCATTGGGGCAGTCTACCTTCCAAACGCCTGCTGTAAAAAGCTCTGCTAGTTTGACCGCCGCACCTGCCACCTCTCGCCCATCGTCAACGCCACCATCCGGTCCAGTCGGAGTTTCAGAGCAGCGACGAAAAGAGGTCTCTCAAACGAAGCAGACACCTCCACCACCTGCTCCGGTGCGACAACGGACACCAGCACCTCGCTCAACACAGCAACCCCCAGCCAAGAAGCCGGTGGAGATGCCGCTGACATCCTGGGAATTGAACAAACGACGACAACAAAGAGAAGCAACAGGGAAGCAACCTACCCCTTCATCATCCTCCAGTAGTGGAATCATGGACCTCGATGGTTTTGAGGAAACAATGTTGCCCTCTGATGAGATGCCCTCAACCTTGCCATCTTCTCCCAGCTCAAAAAAGACCAAAAGCTCTGCCTCTATGACATTGCAACAAGCTGCCGATGAAGCAGCAACCCAGATGAGTGAGCCTGCGAAAACAACTCTCGACAAGACTTCACCTGACAAGACTTCACTCGACAAGACTTCACTCGACAAGACCAGCATCAGTCCTGGAACAGAGGCGGAAGAAGAGTGGGATAGTGCTGATGATTGGTGGGCTCTATCCCCAGAGGATGTGGGGCTCAAGTCCAAAGATTATGCTGAACTTATCAAAAGACGAGATGCTCGAAAGCTCGCGATGGCTGGAAACAGAGAAGTGATAGAAGATGATGATACATTCAACCCCATGTGGCGACAAGAGATCTTTGGAGTACGATAAGGACAGCGACCAAACAAGTTGATGAACGAACCGGACAGGAAAAAACTGGACATACTCGTGGGCGTGGTTTGAAATGTTCAAGTTGTAACACCGGCGCTCCTACCACTTGGCAGACTAGAACACTGACCGGTTGGAAGGACCGAGCAAAAGTAGTCCGTTGCGAGTCTGACAAGGCATGACGCCGAGGCATACTTTCGCTATTCCAAGAAGTCATAACGAAGTCAGACGACGCAAATGGCTGTTTTTTTCGACCGACGGCAAACCGGTCAGTGTTCTAGGCAAACAGAGGTAGCGATGGAGTCAGAGAGAACGTTTCGGTGGACAGAGCTTCTTTTTTTGATGCTATTATGGCTTGGTATCACCCTGCTCTATTGGCGTGTTACAGGATATCCCTTCCTCAACTGGGACGACCATCTGTACACCACTCATCGCACAGAGATTTACCAGTGGGCCCAAGGCTCCCCCAACGCTTTGCACGCCTTACTCTCTCCTTGGAAAGTCTGGAACAGTGGTTTTTTCGAATACTACCCCGTTCGAGATCTCACATACCTGTTTGACTTTTGGCGTGGTGGATGGAAGCAGCCCGGAGCTTTGCACCAAACCAACCTTGTATTGCACCTCTTCAATGCAAGCTGGGTGTACCTCGTAGGCCGGTCTTTGCGCTTCTCCTCCATCTCCTCGTTCACCGCAGCTGCACTATTTGGACTACATCCTCTCGCTGTCGAACCTGTTGCCTGGATCAGCTCCCGAAAAGACCTCTTGTATGTTGGCTTCACCCTGCTCAGTCTGCTCTGTTTTTTAGGAAGCGCAAGAGCCCGTAGCTCCTTCACCATGCTCCTTGGATGGGCTGGCTTTGGCCTCTTTGCCTTGCTGTCTTTTGGTAGCAAAGGTCCCGGTGTTGTCGTTGTACCGCTAGCTTTATGGCTGACACTTCTCTTTCCCAAAAAACAAACAAGGTGGAAACAGTGGCTTGTTGTGGTTCCTTTTGGCTTGTTGGCAACAGGATGGACGTGGTGGTCGATTCTTCTGGGGCGTCGAACCAAAAATATTGTAGAAAATCCCGATGGCAGCATCGGTATGCTCTTTCGCGCCTTGGGCGCTCCTTCTCGCGCCTTCACCCGCTTTGTATTTCCCATCGACCTCACACCAAGTCACGGTCCCTGGCTCGTGTCGTGGTGGATGGACCCACACAGTTGGCTCTCCGTCCTTTTGATTGCTTTGTTTGTACTTTATTGGCGACGTGGTGAGCTGCGTCTCGCTCTTCCTGTGCTCCTGCTCGGATGCCTCACTTTAGCCGTTCTCCCAACATCAGGCATCGTTACCGTTGGACAAGTCCAAGCAGATCGATCTGTCTATCTCGAGCTAGCGTTTCTCGCCTTGTTGAT
>JALTMC010000406.1:8016-14440 GCA_027005175.1 Myxococcales bacterium | reverse complement strand
TTGATGAGCTGGTTTCTTTTTCAGAAGCTTTCTTCCCTTCGCATCAGAACAGGGCTTCTTGTTGCCTTTCTGACCTTCTATGTCTGGCAAACCCATAGCTATCTCCACGTGTGGAAAAGCGACTTGCACCTATGGCGGTATGTGTATGCCCTCGACCCCTCCAACGCTTTGGCCAGCAGACACCTCGGCCATATCGCATACCTTCAAGGCAAATGGAGGTTGGCTCGAAAGCTAATGCAACAATCCGTAAAAGCTGACCCACGCAATTACAAAACATGGGTACATCTGGGACTGATCTGGCAGAGAGATGCTTTTGCTCCAAACGTCAGCCCACAAGAAAAAAAGCGTGCATTTGCACAGGCAGAGCGATGTTATCGGCAAGCGGTCCGTATCCAACAAACAAACTACGAAGCCTGGCTCAATTGGGGAGCGTTATGGCATCGACAGGCATTGTCTGTCGAAAAAGAATCCAAAAAGAAATACAAAGCATCACTGAAATTGGCCAAGAGGCTCTATCAACGGACTCTTCAAGTTGCTCCCAAGCTATCCATTGCCTACTTTAATTTGGCAGTCATTGCCCACAAAGAAGGAGAACTTCAGAGGGCAAAGCATCTATACACACGCTCTTTGATGTTACCCAACAAAACCTACACTCGCAGTGTTCCTCGTCTCTGTTCGATCCTTTGGAAAGAGAAGCAATACCTGAAGGCATACAAAGTGGCGAAACGATGGTTGAGAATGTACCCAAACACCCCTTCCATTCGTCAATGGCTCCGATCCCACAAACGCAACGATTGAGAGAGCTCAGCTTGGGAGTTCGACGTCTTCGGGGATGTCAACGCCACGCTCTTTGAGAAAATCGCGCATCTCGTCTTTGTCGAGAGCTTTTTCGAGAGCAGCACTGGTTTCAATCACATCGTCTTCGACAAGTTTGCGAAGGCTCGCATCCATGCCCACCATTCCAAGTGCGATTCCCTGTTGGATTGCGCTTGGTATCTGGTGAGTTTTGTCATGTCGAATCAAGGCAGAGACACCGGGATGGCAGAAGAGAATCTCAATGGCAGCCACACGACCACCACCTTTGCGACGAAGTAACTGCTGTGACACAACACCCTTGAGAACAGAAGCCAGAATACCGCGTATACTCTCTTGTCGATCCGAGGGGAAAACGTTAATAATCCGGTCCATGGTTTTGGCAGCCGAGTTGGTGTGCAGTGTACCAAACACCAACAGCCCGGTCTCTGCGGCATTGAGGGCCATTTCAATCGTAATTTGGTCACGCATCTCCCCCACCAGGATGAGATCCGGATCTTCACGAACCGCCGACTTGAGAGCGGATCGGAAAGAACGTGAATGATTATGGACTTCACGCTGTGTAATCAACGACTGTTTGTTTTCGTGGACAAACTCAATTGGATCTTCCAGTGTTACGATATGCAGTGGGCGGGTGGCATTAATCTCATTAATGATAGCCGCCAACGTGGTCGATTTACCACTACCTGTTGGGCCCGTCACCAACATCAAGCCGCTGCGAAAATCCACGATACTATGCACAGCCTTCGGCATTTGCAACGTTTCAAGTGTAAGGATTTTTGATGGGATCACACGAAAGACAGCACCCATTCCGCGCTCTTGCTTAAACAAGTTGACACGAAAGCGCGCGAGGCCGGGAACTTCGTAAGCATAGTCCACATCACCAAGACGGATATACTCCTCCCATTGATGGGGTGGAGTGATTGGCTTGAGAAGTTGAGTAAAGTAAGCGTCATCCAGGATGCGAAATCGAATAGGCTCAATCCGACCGGAAGCTCGAAAGATAGGGGGGCGGCCTACGGAAAGATGCATGTCCGAGGCCCCGCGATCCACCATCAATTTAAAGAAACGATCTATCAGATTATCCATCGTATTTTATCTCTGACTTATAGGGCAAAAAAAGCAGGCGTAGAAGAGTATCGATGATCACTTTCTAGCTAAAGGCTTGTGCATCCTTTAAGAAAGCCGGGCTGCATAGGTGTTCAAACGCCTCTTGTTTTTCGGCACGCAACCACGCTTCTTCGGGTGCAATGAGCCCCTCCTCCACAAGATCCATTAGAGCCATATCCACGCTCTGCATACCAACGTTTCGACCGATCTGCATCATACTGGGAATCAGATGATTTTTCCCTTCTCGAATCAGATTACCCACATTAAAAGTGTTCTTGAGAACTTCAAACACAGCAACACGTCCATTGCCATCTTTACGAGGCAGGAGAGACTGGCAGAGGATGTATTTCAGCGACTCAGACAGAGCCATCCGGATCTGCCCTTGTTCGTCGGGTGGAAACCCTGTAATCATACGATCAATCGTAGCAACAGCCGACGTTGTATGAAGTGTTGCGATCACAAGGTGGCCCGTCTCAGATGCCTCAAGTGCCATCCGAATGGTCTCAGTATCACGCATTTCCCCGACCATAATAATATCGGGGTCCTCTCGCAAAGCACCACGCAAAGCACGAGCATACGACGCCGTATGTGTCTCCAACTCACGTTGATTGATCAGTGCTGTTTTCGAAGGGTGCACAAATTCAATGGGATCTTCCAGCGTGATGACGTGGGATGATTTGACTTCGTTGATCAAGTTGATAATCGCAGCCAGAGTGGTCGATTTCCCGCTAGCTGCGGGTCCAGAGACAATAATCATCCCCTGATGATAGTCCAACAGCTCTGTGAGACGACTGGGAATACGCAGATCCATAAAGGTAGGTGGAAGATTGGGAATCACACGAAAGGTTGCACAGAGACCAAGGCGTTGGACATAGGCGTTGGCCCGGTACCGCCCAACTTCTGGAACCGAGTAACAGTAATCCAACTCACCCGCTTTCATAAGTCGTTCTTTTTGACGCTCGGTCAGAGTATCGAGAACCAACTCCCGCGCTCCCTCCTCATCGATGTGCTCGATCCCTGGAATTCGTGTAAGAACGCCGCCAAAGCGATAGAAAGGAGTATCACCGGATGTGATATGCAGATCGCTTGCACCTTCTTCGCGAATCCGGTGCAACAACTGGTCAATGGGCTTGGTAAGACCCTCTGAACCTGCTGCCGTGCTCTTCTCAAAATCTTCATCTTTGAGATTGAGACGCTTCCCCATATCACGCATAACTTCTGCGGCCAAGGTCCGAACTTCAGAAGAAGGATCTACCTGTGTCAAGCGCTTGAGAAGTGGAAGCAGTTTTTTCTCCGTAAACGAAGCAAAAGCACGGACAACTTCACGTCGGACCTCAATCCGATCATCCCGAAGCAGTTGGGCCAGTGGCTTAATCGCAGCAGAAGAGCCGATCTGGGCCAAAGCACCGATCGCAGCCCAACGTACATCGGGATCATTTAAAGCTTCAACCAACGCCGGAACAGCGCGTTCATCAGCGAGCCGCCCCAGCGAGTCACAAGCACTGATCCGCAGCCACCAGTCGGGATCTTTGAGCATCCCACACAAGGGCTGCACCAACCGGGGATCATCAAACTGCTCCACCAAAACCAAAACCGACGTCCGGATCTCTTCATCTGGATGTTGTAGCAGATCGATGGCAGGACGCAGCACATTGTCACCAAAAGTTCGCAACGTATCGAGGATTCGGGTACGAAGCCAGCCGACCAGATCTTTGGAGAATGCCAACACATCCTGGATCACTTCTGCCGGAGAGCCCGTCTTCATCATGACTTCAATCGCCAGACGTCGCGTCGCATCGCTTGCTTGCGACAACAACTCGATCAAGGCATGACGCATCCGTACAGGATCTTTTTTGGCATAATCCTGAAGATACGTGGTAGCCATCTGCCGCGCATTGGTATCATCACTTTCCATCATCCCAAGCATCAGCTCAAAGACTTCGCTGCGATCCACACGAATCAAGGCTTGCATTGCCGCCTGTGATACCCGTGAATTCGAACTATGAGCAGCATCCAACAACAACTCGTAAATATTGTTGGGATCTTGGTTTTGAACCAACTTTTGCAACGCGACATGCTGCATCATCGTGGGAGCTTCCTTGACAGCACGCTCCTGGTAGTAGGCTCCAAAATCACCTTCAAGCTGCAAAGCAATTTCCCAGCCCAATCGCTGCTTCTTGGTGTTTTTATCAACCAGCAAAGTATCGAGGCCCTTGCGTATCACATCCATACTCAAGCGCGAGTATACCCGCATACCAAAGCCACGAGCACTCGAATTTTGCTCCAACATTTGATCGATCAGCTTATTCGCTGCACGGTTGTCAGCCTGATCCAAAAAAGCATCAACCCCAACAGAACGAGCAACACTATCGCGATGCCAGATCAAGCGAAGTGCGTCATCCACCTTCACACGGGAACCACGGATTTGATTCAGTAATTGATCTCTCTCTTCCGTACTAGACCAAGAAGACTCCAACACGAGTTGGAGAGGTCCTTTTCGACCACCAAACAGTCCCATATTACCCCATCCCTTCCTTGCAGGTTGGCATTATCTTATCTCGGGAACTACTCATTATGCGGTTCCATCAACAATGGTCAAGAGGGTTGAGAACCATGGCCTCCACCGATAAAACCAAGCCCAAGCTAACCCTTAACAATACCTAGGGAATTCCAACGAACTTATGAGTCTGCAAGCTGAGCCGCCACTGGGGATGTTGCAAGCAGTAGGCTACCGCTTGCTCTGTATTCTCCGTTTGCTGAGGCCCATCCATTGGCTGCAAAAAGAAGTGCTGAAACTCCATTCCAGCAAACTGATCAGGCATGGCATGCTCTTGAGGGAACACCAACTTCAACTCATGTCCACAACACAAGACCACCTCGGCATGGGCTTTTGGACTGACACAGATCCAATCCAGCCCTGGTGGTGCCGCTTGCGTTCCGTTCGTCTCTACCGCAACTTCAAATCCTTTGGCATGAAATGCCACCACCAACTCTTCGTCCATCTGTAAAAGAGGCTCCCCTCCTGTACACACAACCAATGGAGAGCCAGAAGCATCACAAACATCCGGCCAGTGCGATGCAACAGCATCCACCAAAGCCTCCGCACTCGAAAATTTTCCTCCACCAGGCCCGTCTGTTCCCACAAAATCGGTATCGCAAAACCGACAAATCGCCGAATCTCGATCTTGCTCACGACCTGTCCATAAATTACAACCCGCAAATCGACAAAAGACCGCAGCCCTCCCCGTTTGTGCCCCCTCTCCCTGCAACGTATAATACATCTCTTTAATTGCGTATCCCATCTGCCTCGCACTCCAAACAAGCAAGTAACAATCACTCCAAAACTATTGACAAACGATCCTACCGTTTCTACCTAGTAGAACGTAACAGAAAAACAAAAAGAAAACACAAAACAGTCCAAAAAGGACGGGCTCTCAAAAACACATCGCACCCTATATACCGTCGTGTTGGTGCGTTCGAAAATAACGTATCCCATGGGAACACTGTATGGAATCAACCTGATGGTTGGCGGATTGTTGATACTTATCACTGTGATGTTTGGAGGTGATACCGATGTCGACTTGGATGCCGATATGGATATGGATATCGACTTGGATGCCGATATGGATATGGATATCGACTTGGATGCCGACGCAGGCGAGAACTTCAACATCAAACCCGACATCGATACGGGGTTATGGCTCCCCTTTTTCTCCCTACGTTTTTGGATTTTTGGCAGTGCGTTCTTTGGTCTTACGGGTGTCTTACTCACCAACCTACGCTCTCTCACAGGGTTTGAAGGCCAGTTTATGATTGCCTTTGTTTCCGCAGTTACGGGTCTATTCACAGGTACAGCCAGCGCATATACCTTCCAATGGCTCAAAAAAAGTGAAGCCAACAGCATGGTTAAAATCCAACACTATATCGGTCGGGCAGCTCATATCACACTCCCCTTTGACGCCCAAAGCAAGGGAAAGATCAAGCTTGACATCAATTCACAGCAGCTCGACTTTATCGCAGAGACAGACGAACCTCAAGGCTTCCAAAGAGATGACCTCGTCACGATTATCGCCATTGAGGATGGTATCGCACGAGTGGTAAAGAATGTTTAAAACATAAGCATGCCCTCTGCGTTCGGCATAAGTTCTTTCGGCTTTTCGAGAAAGGTATAACTTCGATAACCTCATAGGAGGATAGGAGAAATGTACGTTGGGCATCCATGAAGTGCTTATCTTTGTAGGAAAGCGTCACATATCAAGCGGCAAGGAAGTCGGATACACGTTGTTCAAGAGAGGACGTCGGCTGAGAATCCCTTTACTTGAGGAAGTATATCATCTTGACTTAACCAATATGGTCATCCCCCTGTCCATTCGAAATGCTTACTCCAAGGGAGGAATTCCCCTCAATATCGACGCTGTTGCCAATGTAAAGATCGCAGGAAGTGAACCTGTGATCAACAACGCGATTGAACGATTGCTGGGAAAGTCTCGACCACAGATTC
>JALTMC010000406.1:0-8006 GCA_027005175.1 Myxococcales bacterium | reverse complement strand
TTATCAAGGAGACGCTGGAGGGAAGCAAGCCGAGGGGAAGGCGGCTACCATTATAGAAGAAGGACAAGCGACAGCAGAAGCTTTGCGAGCCGTGACAGCCACATGGCAACAAGCAGGAAAAAACGCACGTGACATCTTCTTGCTACAAAAACTTGACCCATTGATGAAGCAAACCCTTGACAGCATTCACAACCTGAAGATCGCTCAATTGACGTTGTTACCCGCAGCGATAGAAGGTCAGAGTGGCCCTCGCCCACACTTGACCTCCGACTTGGTCTCAACATCGGAGCAGCTCAAAGCCGCCCTCGGAATAGACCTCCCTCAAATGCTTCAAAAGCTACTATCCAATCGAAGCTCCAACGCCTCAAAGTTCAGCAATGATACCGCAGCTCCCTACAGAGATCCTCTCCCCTAACCTATTCATTCCACTTGTTGGATCACTACTCCGATGCGTACATTCACGACAAGGAGAAGACACACCACCCATCCGTTGGCATAGAACACTGACCGGAGTCAAACCGGTCAGTCTTGCATCGCCTTACTGCACCTGGCTGCATTGTCCCTCATCGGAGTCTTACACTACGCCTCTTCGTCATGTTTGGACAGGGTTTCGTCGCGTTTGGACAGGAGTTGAAAGGACTTGCGGTCCCTCAAACTGGTCGGTGTTGTAAGTATCCCTTTTTGTGCACCGCTCCTACGGACTTTGTTTTATTCGAGTTCACGAATCACCAACATATTGGGCTGTTCAACTTCACCTGTTATTTTGTGGGCTTTGCCGGAACGAATAAAGGTTGAGGTGGTACCGTCACAGTCTAGATCGGCATGGGCTTTAATCGTAAATTCCGGACTCTTCACATCTCTGTTATTGTAGGTATACTGATACTGAAAATAGTGCGGCTTCGTAATGCCAAAATTCAGTCGCTTCCAGGGATTAAACTCCCAGATCTTGGTATCGATTTTGTATTGGGGAGAGCCTTTTTTACACGGTGGGTCCAAAGGACGACGGCTGGTCGTTGGACCATTTTTCACCTGATTGTCCGACCCATCATGGGGAAAGTGCTTTCGCATGGGCTTCCCTGTATTGGAATAGGTGTGAGGTGCATCAAACCACGCGATCGCACCATCCGCAATCGCCTTAATATTCAATGGTGCCTCAGCGATCTTGCTCTTGCTTGTGTATTTGAGGAATGCTGGCACCGCAACAGCTGCCAGAATTCCAATAATCGCAATCACAACCATAAGCTCAATCAACGTAAATCCAGCTCGCTCTTTGCACACCTTCCTCATCATCGTCCTCATACCAGCCTCTCTATCTTATACTTGATACAATGTTATACTATGACGTTTTATCACAGAAAAATGAGAAGTCACAAGAATAAAGAACCCTTCTCTAGTTCAAGTTGGTTCGATGGGCTCGGTCGTTCGGGTAAGATTCATCCCTGCCTGCTCAAAATCAGACAGTAACAACAAAGCAACTTGCAGCAAGCCCCACCTAAAATGAGTTTGTTGAAAAGTAGGGAGGAAAAAAGAGGAAAAAGTATCACATTAGATTTGATGTCGCCGACGGCCCATCAGCAGTAAGCAGAAGAGGAAGAAACCGAGGAGCCAGATCGCGGAGAAGGTGCTGCCTTCGTGGTGACAACCACAACCCACAGGCTTAACATCAACGTCTTTGGCGTTGGGGTCCAATTCATTGCCAATCTCCTTATCGGCAGTAGGTGTTCCATCACCTGGCTTAACATCGGTGAATCGGTCGACATCAGGTGTAACTACTTTTTCCGTATTTCCTGGTCTTTCTGTCACCGTTTCTGTCGCTGTTTTTTCCGTGTTCGGTTCACCGACACATTGTCCAGCGACACACTGGGTGAAGTTGGGGCACTTGATGTTGTAGCAGGGGTCATGTTCGCACTTCCCTTTGAGACAGAGTTGACCATTCGGGCAGACCACTTTATCGCAGGTATCTTTGGCACACTTGCCCTCCACACACTTCTCCCCTGCCTTGCATCTCACTCCACTGCATGGATCGGGGTCACACTTCCCGTTCACACAACGTTCACCTTTCGCGCAACCCTGTGTACAAGCATCGGTGCACACGCCTTCTTTACAGAACTGATTGGCTCCACACTGCACGTTATCGCAGGGGTCTTTCTCACAGACATTCTTGACACAGCGTTTGCCAAGCGGGCAACCGTAGGCATAACAACCTGGGTCATAACATTTGCCATTCTTACAGACTTGCTTCCCCTTACATTTGATATCTGCACAACCATCGGAGCATTTGTCATCCTTGCAAATCATCCCTTGTGGACAGCGAATGCCATCACAAGGTTTTTTCGAGACACAGGCCCCCTTAACGCAACGCTGTCCTGCCGGACACTCCCCATTGCGACACTGACGCCGACAAGCTCCAAGCAAACAGCGAAAACCCTGTGTGCACTTTGCGTTTTCATCGACCTGACCGTTGCAGTCGTTATCTTTCCCGTCACACACTTCTTTTTCGGGATGCGGTGCCAGACAACTTTGCCAGACACCAACCTGACACACCTCAATACCTTCACCACACACCGTACGACAACGACGAGTCACTCCATCGACTTTGCCATCGCAGTCGTTGTCTTTGTTGTCGCAGATCTCAGGTGTTGGCTGAGGACCACCGGTACATCCTGTAAACTTGCCATTCACACAGGAGGCTGTTCCCTGTCCACAAGCTCCTTTGCAGGGCTGGGGTTTGAGCCCATCATCGATCTGACCATTACAGTCGTTGTCCTTTCCATCACAGATCTCTGGCCCCGGTTGAGGTGCATCACAGAACTGCCATTTGCCATTGCGACAAGTCTCCTTGCCTTCACCACAAGCGGTCTTGCACTTACCGACAAGGTTTTCATCAACCTGGCCGTTGCAGTTGTTGTCTTTGCCGTCGCACACCTCTGGCGTGGGTTGTGGAGTGGAACAAGCACTCCATTTTCCCGCCGAACATGTCTCGTTGCCTCGACCACATTTGGTCGCACAAGGACGTTGAATCCCGTCGACTTTACCGTCACAATCGTTGTCTTTTCCATCACAGATCTCGGGCTTTACCTTTGGCGCAGTACAGGACTGCCACTGACCGCGAATACAAGTTTCTTTTCCGCTTCCACAAGCTGTCTTGCAGTCACGCTTTAAGGTGTTCCCCTTCTTTACGCCTTTTTGGTTGTCGACATAGCCATCGCAGTCATTGTCTTTGTTGTCGCAGACTTCGGGTGTAGCGTTTCCACTCCCGCTCCCACCAGAACAAGCAGACCAAGTGCCTTCCTGACAAGTTTCATCACCCGTTCCACAGGGTGATGAGCAAGGACGAGTGAGTTTTTCATCAACCTTACCATTGCAGTTATTGTCGATCCCGTCACAGACCTCAGGAGAGGGTTGATTCGGGGCTTTCGCCGAACATTCGACACCGCTGGTATCGAGTTTGCACAAAAACAAGCCCGTCTTCTGACAAGCACCACTACCCGCAACACAAACCTGACCTTTCTGGGGCCACGTTTCATCCACTTTGCCGTCACAGTCGTTGTCTTTTCCGTCACAAACTTCGGGTTTCTGTTGAGGTGCGACACACTCAACACCCCGCCCATCGAGACGACACTTGATCACTCCTTTGCCACACTTGTTCGAGCAGGTCGTACCGATTTGACTGCTCCAGGTTTCATCCGTCTGACCATTGCAGTTGTCGTCTTTGCCGTTGCAAAGTTCACTTCGAGAGGGCGGCGCAGAACAGTTGCGCCAACGCCCTGAGATGCAAGTTTCAGAACCCTTTCCACAAGAAGTAGAACACTTTCGTGTCAAGGAGTAATTCTTTGTATCACCGGTCTTGTTGTCGATATATCCGTCACAATCATCGTCACGACCATTGCAGACCTCTTGCCGCGATGTAGCTTTGGGTTGGCACACCCCCCAAATACCGTTTTGACAGGGCTGTGAACCGTCGCAACCGCCAGTCACACAGAAGCGTCCAATCGGTATTGTCGTACCTTTTTTATTATCAACCTTCCCATCACAATCATCATCCTGACCATTGCAAACTTCTGTTTTGGGTCCCACAGTGCAGTTTCGCCACGCACCTCTGATACACTGCTCTGTCCCCGTGCCACATCCCGTTTTGCAGACCTGCGTCAGAGAGTAATGACGACGCACTCCTTTGGCGTTGTCAATATAGCCGTCACAGTCATCATCTTTTCGATTGCACGTTTCTGTACCCAAGGCCGTCTTGGGTTTACAAATAGACCAACTCGCATTGGTACAAGTTCGAGTGCCACTGCAACGACCGACAGAACAACTACCAGTGATGGGGTTGGTTGAACCCTTAATATTATCGATCTTACCGTCGCAGTCGTTGTCTTTACCGTCACAAGTCTCTGTCCTGGGGGCCACAGTACAGTTGCGCCAAGCTCCGCTGATACATTGCTCTGTCCCTGTGCCACAAGCTGACTTGCAAGACCGTTTGAGTGAATAATGACGACGCACTCCTTTGGCGTTGTCGATATAACCATCGCAATCATCGTCTTGTCGGTTGCAGGTCTCAGCCGTTGGTGTTGATTTGGCTTTGCAAGCAGCCCACTTCGCCGATATACAGATCTGTTCTCCCCGGCAACGGCCCACAGAACAGTTTCGTTTCAGGGGATTGGTCGAGCCTTTGACATTGTCAATTTTGCCGTCACAATCATCGTCTTTACCGTTGCAGATTTCGGTTTTAGGAGCCTTAGTACAATTCCGCCACGCCCCACGAATACAGGTCTCTGTTCCTGTACCACAGGCTGTTGTGCAGGGTTGGGTTAAGGTATAGCTTCGCCTGACACCTTTGGCATTGTCGATATAACCGTCACAGTCATCATCCCGGTTGTTGCATGTCTCTGCGGTAGGTGTGGTGTTGGGTTTGCAAGTTCCCCACTGACTCGCAGAACAGGTCTGTTTTCCGCGACAACGCCCCATATAGCAAGTGCGTGAGATGGCAGTGGAAGAGCCTTTGACGTTGTCGGTTTTTCCGTCACAGTCATCATCGTTACCATTGCAAGACTCTGTTCTGGGTCTTGGCGCAGTACAGTTGCGAAAGAAGCCGCTGATACATGTCTCTGTACCTGAGCCACAAGCTGATTTACAAGCCCGAGTTAGTGAGTTGTTGCGTCGAACACCGGGCTTGTTGTCGACATAGCCGTCACAATCATCATCGCGTCGGTTACAGCTTTCTGTGGTGGGGGGAGGATTGGGCGTGCAAGCACTCCACGAGCCTGACTTGCAGGTCTCCGCACCAGAGCACAATCCTTTGCGACAGCTCCGAGAGAGCGGCGTTGTGGTATTCTTAATATTGTCGATTCGACCGTCGCAGTCATCGTCTTTGCCATTGCAAGCCTCGGGCTTTGGTGCCACCGTACAGTTGCGCCACGCTCCACGAATGCAGGACTCTGTTCCTGTGCCACAGCCAGAAGTACAAGCTTGCGTCAGGCTTCCATTTTGCTGTGTGCCCGACTTGTTGTCGATATAACCATCACAATCATCATCTTTACCATTGCATGTCTCTGGTTGTGCTGGAGGGTTGGGTTGGCAGGTTTCCCACTTGCCCGACTTACAGGATTGAGAGCCAAAGCATTTTCCCAAGGTACAAGTTTGGCTCAAGGCTGTACTTGTACCCTTCACATTGTCGATCTTTCCATCACAATCATCGTCCAGACCGTTGCAAACCTCGGCGGCAGAAGAGCTGGAGATCTTACTGACAGCCGTTGAGAAGGTAGTGCTGGAAGCCACATAATATTTGATATTGCCAGCCAGTGCAGTGCCACCGGCTGTTGCCAGAGCGTTGAGGCAGATCGGGTTAACATTGGAACCAAAGCCAATCACATAGGTTTTGACATCGTAGGTTCTGTTGTTCACTTTGAGTGAACGCAAAGCAGTGACTTCATTGATGGGGCAACGATCGGAGGGAGAGCCGTCTGTAATAAAGATGATACTGCTAGGACGTCCTGCGATGTTGTTGCCTTTGTCAACATTGATAGAGCGAGTAATCTCTGTTTCTGCCGCCTTGATGGCAGGCACCATATAAGTGTCACCTGCTGGTTTGATGGCATTGAGGGCATTCTTAATCGCGGTGGGGGTCGCAGGAATCGAAGCATCCACAGCAACAGCATTGGCGTTGGAAAACGAGATCAGGCCATACTGCAGACGAGCCGCATTACTCGCAGTGTTGCTGTTAATACCACTCTTGGCATCCGTCCACTTGTTGTTTTGCAGCATACTTCCAGACTTATCGAGCACAAACAGTAAGTTTGGCTTCAGGCAAGTTTGCGCAGAGACCGCTGAGGCTGTCAATCCACCCCAAACACCCAAGGTTATCACAAAGAAAGCCAAAGAGAGCCACCAACCCGCCGGCAACAAACGACTTCGCAACACGATTCCCCTCATATGTACATACCTCATCCCAAGATCATCTCAACCCAAAGCTTTGTCTGTCCATGTTAAACACAACAAGTCACAGATCGTATCAAAAAACCTACAAAAACCAAAGATCCCAAACAAATCCCTCCCCCTGCCCTCTGCGAAAGCCAAAAGAAGTATACACGATTCTGGAAGAAAGATCGCATCATTAATTGGAAAGAGAGGCCGAATCCGAAGCGCTCAAAGCACAAGTTGCCGACTTTGCCGACTTTGCCGACTTTGCCTACGTTACAGCATTCACCTACTTGACAAAGACTCATGAAGTCGGTATAGGGCATGACCCAAGTTTTCTAGAAAGATCCTTGACATAGGCGTGTTGCTTTTCTTTGCGATCTTCACCGTTGGAATAAATCCACACACCCCTCTGTTCTTGGCTCACGACCAGGTCTTTCAAGTTTGGTGTTTGACACACTAGGATGTTCTGATCTTCAGCAATTGAAGGGAAGTTTTTGCATGATAGAGATCCGTAAACTAACAAAAAAATATCGTGATCTAACCGCTGTGGACAATATCTCGTTCACGATTGAGAAGGGTGAGATCCTCGGTTTTCTCGGTCGTAATGGTGCGGGAAAAACAACCACGATGAGAATGATCACTGGTTTCCTTTCACCCACATCGGGTGCCGTCTATGTCGACGGACTCAATGTCTTTGACGAGCCACTTGTGGTCAAAAAGAAGATCGGCTACCTGCCAGAGACTCCCCCTGTCTACATGGATATGACAGTGGATCGGTATCTGCGCTTTGTAGCAGATCTCAAGGCCCTGCCCTACCGCGAAGTAAAGCGAGAGATCGAACGAGTGTCAGACCAATGTGGAATCACTCAGGTATCACACCGCTTAATTCGGCACCTGTCGAAAGGTTTTCGTCAACGTGTTGGTTTGGCCCAGGCATTGCTGGGTTCTCCCTCCGTTCTGGTTCTCGACGAGCCCACAGTCGGTCTTGACGTTGCACAGATCCGTGACGTTCGCAGCCTGATCAAAGAGCTGGCGCGAGACCATACAGTGATACTGAGCACTCACATTTTGCCCGAAGTACAGATGATCTGTAATCGTGTCTCCATCATTAACAAAGGTGGCATTGTTGCCAGCGACACGATCGAAAACCTCAGCCGTGGCATGGGTCAAGACCTTCGCGTTCGGGTAGAGCTAACCGAGAGCAACGACAAAGCCGCAGCCTTCCTCCAAAACATCGATGGAGTGGAGAGAGTTGAGGAGCGCCTGACAGGAAAACAATTTGATGTGCTTCTGACAGACCCAACCCTCGCGGATGGCAAACTTCTTCACATCCTCAGTGAGTCCGATCTGTCCTTACGACAGTGTCACAACGTCATCCCGACCTTGGAAGATATCTTTCTACAGGTTGTCAGTGGTGAAGCCCCCTCAGCCTCCTCTCCAGACACCTCAGAATCTGTGGCAGCAATCAGCACCCAGAAAGAGGAAGAAGCTGCTGAAGACGTTGAAGCACAGGCCGATGACGATGCAACAGCGGACGACAGAAAAGCCAAAGCGGATGACAGTGAAAGCGAAGCTACTGAAGCCAAAGC
>JALTMC010000405.1:2773-4907 GCA_027005175.1 Myxococcales bacterium | reverse complement strand
CCAACCCCGCTCCCGTAAGACCCAACCCCCACTTCAAAAAAGAACGACGACGCACACCTCTCCCCGCGCCACCCTCCAAGCCTTCAAAAGCCCCAGAGACCTCGGCAACACCAGACAAATTAGATGTTTCCACAGACTCAGATGTTTCCACAGACTCAGATATTTTCACAGACTCAGATATTTTCACAGACTCAGATATTTTCACAGAATGAGGAAGAGAAGAGTCCTCCATCGAATCGGATGTGTCGGCAGTTTCGGATGGATTTGTGACGTCCTTGTCGTTGTGCTCTTGTTTCATCTTACAGGCCTCCCTTCGTTGGCTTTGACGAAGGCGTCTTCTGCTTTACGGGTTGTGACGAAGGCTTCTCTTGTTTCTGACTGGCCAACAAAATAGCCTGTTCGATGCGCTGATAAGTCCCACAACGACAGAGATTCCCAGCCATATGTTCACGAACTTGTTGTGAAGTTGGATGTGGGATTTCATGCAGCAAGCCTGCTGCGTTCATGATTTGGCCCGGTTGGCAGTAGCCACACTGAGGCACGTTTTTATCATGCCAAGCACGCTGAAGAGGGTGATCTCCCTTGGAAGACAACCCTTCAATGGTCGTCAGCTTCTTATCGACTGCCGCAGAGACCGGTGTGATACAAGAACGAATCGCTTTTTGATCCATCAAGATCGTACAGGCTCCACACAAACCGCGTCCGCAACTAAACTTGGTCCCAGTCTTCTTCAGCAGATCGCGCAACACCCAAAGAATCGGCATCGTAGGGTCTGCCTCAACCTGATGTTTTTGTTCATTCACTGTAAGAGTCAGCTTCATCTTGCTCTCCCTTCTCTTTTGTTATCACCTGATGCTGGCCATAAAGTTGTTGAGTGTTTCTTCGAACTGTAAGCTCAAAGAAGCACCCAGTAAATGATTACCATAAACAAAGTATCTGTTGATGAAAGAAGAAGGCATTGAAAGAAGTTACTGTTGTACCATCAAAACACAAGATGTTGAAAGGAGAAAGAGAGGTTCGATCCGGTACAGAAGCAAACATCACAAGACCAGCGTCCTCCATAAAACATGCAGCATTACCCCGATGCAACCAGCGATATTGGCATACTCTTACGAAGTGAGGTTCCAAGTTATTTTCTTCTTTTTTAAAAAAAGAGACAACTGATCTGATAGGGTGGCGATACTTGATGTAACAGTGGACAACACTTCAACTCACAAACCAGGAGATACAATCATGTCTTTTCAAATCGGTGGTGCTGGAAATAGCTTTTCAATGGGTTTCTTGAACATCAATGGTCAGAGCATGGGCCACTTGAATGGTCAACTATTTGGAAACGTTGGACAAGCCAACCGCATCGGGCAGGTAGCCCGAGCCCAAACCCCAGGAAACGTATTTAGCGCAGGTGCTGGAATGGGTGCCAACATCGGCGCAGACCAACGTTTTGCCAACGCAGGTGCTTTCGGTGCAGGTTGTCACCAAGCCAAGGGTCTTTCCCAGCAAGGTCAAGCTCCCAACATCCAAACCATGATGCAGCAAGGCAGGCAGATGATGCAAGCTCTGCAAGGCATGATGCAAAAGTTCCAAGCCATGTTTGGCGGTCCCAAGCCGGGTATGCGCGGTGCTCAAGGAATGCCCGCCATCGGTGGTGCAGGTCGCCCCGGTGGCGCAGCCCGTCCCGCAGGTCTTCCCGGTGGAGTGGGTGGCGCAACCAGAGCAATGCCAAGGCCCGGCGCAGGCGCAACACAAGGATTGCCACGACCCCAAAACTTGGCACAACAGGCTGGCGCAATTCCAGGACAAATTACAGGAGCACAAGGTGCAGGCAAAGGCGGAAAGCTCGGTGGTTTGCTTGGTGGTGGCCTCCTCGGTGGTATCCTCGGAAACTTGGATCGAATCATTGATGCCTTCAAAAAAGGTGATGTCAAAGGTGGTATCAAGGGTATCCTTGACAGCATCAAAGGTATGCTTGGTGGCGGTGGTGGAAAAGCTGGTAAAGGTGGAATCCTCGGTGGCTTGCTCCAAAAAGGTAAAGATCTTCTCGGCGGAATCCTCGGTGGCGGCAAAAGCGGCAAAGGTGGCGGTGGACTCCTCGGCGGTCTTCTCGAAAAAGGCAAAAGCCTCCTCGGCGGAATCC
>JALTMC010000405.1:0-2763 GCA_027005175.1 Myxococcales bacterium | reverse complement strand
CCTTTTGAGCAAGATCTAACAAAAAGAAAATCCTCCTTTGGCCCACGGTCTCAACTCCTTTTCGGCCTAATGAAGGCCCACAAACCTTCGATTGACATTGCAAGGTTGTGGGCCTTTCTATCGTCAGGGGTTTCCCGCTGGCGATAGAAAAATGAAAGCCCACAAACCTTCGATTGACATTGCAAGGTTGTGGGCTTTTCTATATACTTCCCACATCCTATTTTCTGCGTCGGTTCACTCTCATTTTTAAAGTCGTGTATCTTGCAATGACAACCCTTTGTCTCTCCCAAGACAAAACAGGTGTTTGGCCCTAAAAACCTGCGTGTTTGCCAATCCGAATGAGACAAAAGAGACTCTGACCAACGCTCCAGACTCTGAACCCGAATACCGACTGCTCAGTACTGCGGTCAACGAGGTGACATATGACGAGTGACAATGATTCCAAGAAGCCAGAATCCTCCCCCACAGTCTTAGGTGGAGCTGATTCTCTGACCTCCAAAATGATGCGTCAAATGGTAGAGTCCGCACCTTCCACAGCAGAACAAGTGGATCTCTCAAGTCTGCCCGATGTTAAGATGCCCAGCCTGGAAGATATCGAAGTCACTGTTCCAGCCCAAGCACCTGTCACAGAAGATGATATCTTTCAACGCTTTCAAATGATGTATTACAACACCTGTGTCGAACGGAAATATCGAGCTTTTGAAGAACCCATCGAGCTTGGAGATGAGATTCTCCTGGATATGATCGGCTACCTTGAAGGGCGCATTATTCCTCACAGTGCCAAAGAAGATCTCAAATTTATCTTGGAAGAAAACTCGTTTCTGGATGGATTTGGAGCCTCTCTGGTTGGTGCCACAGTGGGTGAAACCAAAGTGGTGACAATCCCCCGCCCTATCGAAGATGAGTTTGGCCTGACGAAAAATCTGACAGCCGCCTTTGTCGTCCAGATCAAAAGTGCAGCAACCCTATCTTATCCAGATCCAGAAGCACCCGAAACCCTCGCCAAATTCGGCCTGGGTGATATGAGCCTCGAAGACCTCTACAAAGCCATTGGTGAGAAACTTACCGCAGAAAGAGCCAGCGCGATGTTTGTGGAAGGTATGAATCTAGCTCTCAATGCTGTGGCAAATCGCATCCAAAGCATGATCCCTGACGAACTGATCAAAACTCAAATTCGAAGCATGTGGAATGAAGAAGAAGGTCATTTTCTCATGGAGAAAGGCGTCGCTCGTGCAGATATGGACGCCGCCCTGGAAGGCTGGCTCGCCGATCCCGATATCCAAGCAGAAGCCCGCCAAAAACTTAAAGTAACCCAGGCCATTCTCACCTATGCAGCCAATGAAGACCAAGAAGTTCAAGCCGAGGAACTCGATGGATTTGTAGAAGAATTCTCCAAATCACTCGGGATTGATCCCGAAGCGTGGCGTGCCTCTGTTGCTGACGATCAAGATGCCCAGATCGAGATCTTCGATACCTACCTCTATGTCCGAACCGCTCTTCATATGATCTCTAAGATCTCCATCAAATACGGCGAATAACACACCAACACATCGAAACACTCACCCAACACACTCCCATCTGCCACTCCTACCCCAACAAGATGTCTTGCTTTTGGACATAGACTGTCCAAATCCTGGTCAAGATCATCGCTTGTCCAAAGAATACGCACCTTCCACAACAAAAAAACACGAGAAATCCCAGATAAATAAAGACCATCATCGAGAGATGGCATAGCTGTTGCTATTGAGGGGGCTATGTCTACTCCCCCCAACAAAAGATACTGATGTATCGCTTTGGCATCCAACGTTGGGAATGAGGATAGGTTCAGCCACCCCAATAGAAGGAACACGACAATGACCATCCCCTCCTGGAAAACTTCCCGCGCCAACCACCATCCAACAAAAGCACAACAAGAATATGGACGATCTTCCACACAGAAACCACAGCAAGAACTGAGAGAGGCTTCTCCACAAAAGCCACAACAAGAGCTGACGCAAACTTCCTTACCAAGACAGTCCCCATCGTTTCTCCAGAGCAGCTATGACGTGCATCGAGTCCCCATCTCTCCCCAGAGCGGAAGCCCTACAAATGCCATCGAAAAAAGTCCTTCACCCCACGTGCATCGAGTCCCCATCTCTCCCCAGAGCGGCAGTGATGTGAATCAAATACTCAGGTCTCTTCAGCCAAATCGCATCTCGCTCTCTCCCCGCATAGCCCATAAGAGCCCAACTCCTGCCCATGCTCTGCCTCTGACAAAGGCCACAGTAAGAACCTCTCCAAGACAGGCCCCAAGTTCACTCCTGCGCCAAAAGATCGTCCAGATCGTGGGTGCGATCGAGAGCAAGAATAACTACAGTGCCATCAACCAAAACCCATCAGGGGGTGGGATTGCTTATGGCACACTACAGGTGTTGTCACGAACAGGAGGCTTGCACCAGTTGCTCCAAAGATATGCAGTGGCTGGGGGCACCTTTGCCCAGGATCTGCTCGCTTTTGGCAACTCTACTTCTGCCCAGATAGCAAACTCCAAAGACTTTCAACGCCTCCTCCAACAAGCAGGCACAGACCCCATTATGCAGATGGCCCAACGTCAGTTCTTTGCACAAACCTATCTGCAACCAGCTATCACCTTTGGACAACAGAACAAACTCCGTCTACCCGCCAGCTACCTCATCCTCTTTGACACTTTCATTCACTATGGCACCGACAAAGACTGGCTTCGTCAAAAGATCACATCACTGATCCAAAGATACGGTGAAAAAC
>JALTMC010000404.1 GCA_027005175.1 Myxococcales bacterium | reverse complement strand
TCACTGTATCGATGTTGCTTCTCTTGAAGTTTTTCAGAAGCCTGTGTGAGCTTTGCGATTTCCTCCTGCAACTCTTGACTGCGTTGTGTTTGATGAGAGATGTCGCGATCCAACTCTTTTAACCGGCCAAACAACAGCCGCTCTTCTTGTTCGAGGGAGCGGTGCATGTCGATATCAAATTGTTCTCGAAGTAGGACGATCTCCTTTTCAATCTGTAGGAGCTGCTCTTTGAATTCACCGTCTTGTTGGTGGATCTCTGTCAAGCGACTTACCAACTTCGGGAGCTTTTGTGCCGTTTGTTGGTGGGCCAAGTACCTCTGGTAAGAAGCTTGGGTTGACTCGATAATCTCTTGGTAGCTGGTAAGCTCTTGCTCGATGTTGCCAAAGACTTTGAGCGCTTCTTTGGCTTGCTGAAGTTGTGTCTTGCTTTGTTGTATCTCCACCTCTAGTTGTTGTTGTTGTTGCTCCAAGCTCGGTCGTTCTTGTAGCCGTGTCTCACAGTAGTTCCCGCGCTTACAGGGTGCTTCCAACTCTTGCAGCCGTTGTGTGATCTTCGTTAACTGCTCGGCATTGGAAGAGAGGGAGTGACTCTCTGCTTGCCTCTGTTTTAATGCTTTCTTTTGATGCTCGCTCTGTTGTTGTAGCTCCTGTAATAGCTTTAATTCGGCCGGATATCTCTTGGCTTTTGCTGCATAGGGCTCAACCTGCTTGTACTCTTCACGTAGAGTCTTTCGTTTCACTTCCAACTGAATGATTGGCTCACGTTGGTCGGGGTATTGTCCCAGTTCCACACGTACCTCTTGTCGCTCCCCTTGCTTTTGTTGGATGTCTTGTTCCCAACTGGCAATGCGGGTTTTGAGCTTCACCCCCTCTTCGGTTAGTTTGAGCTGGGCTTGCTTTGCTGCCTCTCGACTCTTCTCTGTATCATGCTGCTGTTGTTGCAAACGCTGTAGCTCTTCTGCCCAACGCTGAACCTGTTTTGTGATGAAATGATCGAGGCTCTGGTTGGGTGGAACATTGCGACACGATTCTTGGAAGTAGGGGCATACCCCTCCTGAGACCTCTCGAACAAACTGCTGCTCTCGGTCGCGACGGCTCTCCAACTCGGCGATTTGGCGTTGGGTTTTGGAGTATAGCTCTTCGTGAAAAGAGAGCTGTTCCGCCTGGGGTTGATACCGGCGTTGAAGCTCATCGAGCTGCCTTTTGCAGGCTTCGATTTGTTCTTTTCGTGCCTCGATGGATGCGTCGAGTTTTCGCAGGCTTTCTTCCAGCAACTCTCGGTGCTGTTGCTTTCGTTGTAGGAGATTGACCTGATCTCGAATCTCTTGACCTTCCTTGGTGATAGTCTCCAGCCTGTCCAGATTCGACTGAAGCGCAAGTAGCTCATCCACCAACTGAGTCTGTTGTTGAATTCGACTCTCCAGGTTTTGTAGCTGCTCCTGAAGCTCCTGGCTTTCTTTCTGTAAACGTAGGAGGTGAGCTTGGGCTTGTAGAGCTTTCTCTCGATCTTGCTGGAGCTGCTTTTGCTCTTCTAGGGCGGGCAGCAATTGAGCCTGTTCCAAAGAGAGTTGCTGCAAATCCAACAACTGCTTTTGCAGACTCTCACTCTGCGATTGAAGCCGCTGGTGCTGTTGTTCCTGTTGTTGGAGATGGTTTTGTTGTTTGCGATATTCTTTCTCACGCTGACGTAGAGAGCGAAGTTGTTTTTCAGCCTCTTGGTACTGCTTGTGAGCATCGGCCTCCTGCTCCAGAATGGTTTGCGCTTGTTGTGCATCTTTTTGCTGCTGACTGACATCACGCTGTTGGGCTTCGATGTGTTTTCTCTGCACCACAAGCTGCTGTTGCTTGGTCTCGTTGTTGCGTAGAGCCTCCATAAGCTTTCGCATGGTTTGTAGCTTTTCTGTGATCTGTGGCTCGCGCTCCTTCAACTCTTTGTGCTCAGCTTGATTGCGCTGCAATTTCTCTTGAAGTTGTGCAAGATCTTCTTGATGTGTTGGAAGTTTTACCACGTTCGCCTGGAGACGTTCCATCTCTAATTCAAGCTGACGAAGCATATTCTCAAGCGGCTTTAGGTACAGAGTATGCATCTGTTCCTTGGTTCGTTTGTAGACCTCCACTTGAAGCAAAGGATCAAAGATCTTCTCTCTGTCTTTGGACTTGCTGGTTAAAAACACCGCAGTCATCGTGCCTTGAGGAACTCCAAGGATGCTACCAAAGAGATCACTTAGATTGGTCTCTGGATCGATCTGCAGCAACTCAAAGAGACGAGCTTGGACGTCTTCTTTGCCTTCACAGAGCAAAGCAGCCGTGGCTGTATCAAAAAGTTTATAATGCCCGCCTGTCTTCATGTTCTGCTGACGTCTGAGGCTGTAGCAACGGTTGTCTATGGGAGCGATAAAGTCTATCCAAATGGTTGCTTTCTTTGCACCTTTTCGTACAATGTCCGAGTTCTTTCGATAGGCGTTATAATCAAAAAAAGCAAAGCCCACGGCCTCGATAAAGGAGGTCTTTCCAGCACCATTGGGACCAAAAATAGCATTGACCCCAGGTACAAATTCACGTTCTATCTCTTTGTGCCGTTTAAAATTTTCGAGTCGAATGCGCGTAATGTACATTGGTTGCTTAAGACATTGAATGTTGAACGCGAAAAACGATGCATACTTTACCAAGAGGTGAGGTCACTGGATCGTTTGCGTGTAAATGGTGACGAGTGTGTCTTGTGTTTGAATAGATGGATTGGAAACCACGTCTAAAAAGAGGCGAGGTCGCGATTCTATACAGACTTACTGAGGATAGCGAAGCTGGCATGGCGCGTCAATTGTATTTTCACCAGGATGGTTGGGGCGATGATGTGTCTTCGTAGACCGCTTTACTGAATTGCCTTTGGTTCTTACCCTTTTTTGGAGAGAGGTGCCACGTGTCGAGGAGTCTCTCGTTGAAACATCCAAGTCAACTTCCCGAGCTTTTAGTGCAGACCGGGACCCTGACTTCTTCACAGATCGAGCAGCTGCTGCAAGAACAGCAACGATGGGGAGGGCGAATAACCCAAATCCTCGTTGAGAAAGGCTTGCTGCGCGAAGAACAGTTGGTTCAGCTTTTTCATCACGAGATGCGACTGCCTGTGATCACGCTCGATCGATTGCGTCATATCCCCACGGATGTTGTACAACAAGTACCCATTAACTTATGCGAGACATACGACGTCTTTCCTGTGGCTTACGATCTCTCGCATCGTCGCTTGCGTGTGGCGATGAGTGATCCTTCAGACAAACAGGCTCTGCAAGCTTTGCAGAGCGTGAATGGAATGCAAATCGAGCCTGTGGTGACTGGAGCGTCAACAATTCGATGGGCCATTCGTGTTTATTTTTATGGGGAATCCATCGAGGGAAGTGCAGGACCTCCTGGAACAAGACCTCCCTCTTCCTACGGTGGAGCGCCGAATACAGGTGTTTCTGGGTATGGAACAAGCGCGGGGGTTCCCCACATTCAATCATCCAACCCAGGGCTTTCTGGGAATGGGACAAGCGCGGGGGTTCCCCACGTTCAGCCCGGTAACCCAGGGCTTCGTTCCCAAGGTGTGATGGGGACACCACACCCCACAGGTACTCCTCCTCATGTCAGTTACCCACTACCTGGAACGGGAATGCATCAAACAACCGGGAGCCACCTTCATACAGGAGCAGTATCGCCAGGAAACAACTATCCTCGACCTGGAACAGGTATGCGCCAGACTACTGGACATCATCCGCATATGCAACAGGTGATGGGCGGGGCTCGACAGCAATCTCACCCCATCAATCCAGACATTAGCTCTCCTCAGCTTCACTCACTGGGCCGCTCCATTGCCGTAACTGGACAGAATACACAAGAAACAAGACTGGTGAATGCTTTGAGCGAACTCCAGCAAGTTCGCCGGAATTTTGAGCAATACAAAACCGAGTCCAAACAACAATTTGCAGCATTGGAAGAGCTTGTAGAGAGCCGATTTCATGAACACCGAATGATGATGCGTGGCCTCTTCGATCTTTTGGTTGACCGAAACTATCTCACCAAAGAAGAACTCGTTCATATGATCAGCACCATCAGCAAATAGCTCTTCTGTCTTCTGCGTCCAGCGAATCTCGTGTGAATCATAGTAAACTTCAACAACTTCTTCTTCGCACTTCCGCACTCTGTGTTCTAACTTGCATGATTCAGAAACGTTCAAAGTCTGAGTTAATCCGATGTCTTTTCGGGTGTGGTCTCTGGCTTTGTCTCTGAGGGCGGTGTGTCTGGTTTGGTTTCTGTTGTGCCTCCACCTCCGTCTGGGCTGGTGGATTCGGAAGCGGGCTCTGTTGGTACTTCCGTTGGAGTCTCTGTGGGGGACTCGGTCCTGGTCTCTGTCACGAACTCTTTGGTTGTTTCGACACTTGACTCTGCAACAGTCTCTTTGACAGCTTCTGATTTGGGCTCTTTGACAGCTTCTGATTTGGGCTCTTTGACAGCTTCTGATTTGGGCTCTTTGACAGCTTCTGATTTGGGCTCTTTGACAGGCTCCGATGGTATGGGTTCGGGGATGGCTTTGGCCGGACCGATAAATGCTGCGTATGTGCCTGTTTTTGACAGTTGCAAGACAACAGCAGCAGCATCTTCTTGTATGGCGAAGCGGGTGAACTTTTCCCATTTGTTGTCTCGTTGAACATAAACCTCCACTTCAAGGATCGTGCGACCTGAGCTTATCTTGCTTGCATCCAGGGGGATCGTGAGAAGTGGATACTGTCTCTCCTCAAACACAAGTTTTTCAGGAAGGACCGAGACTCCGGTAGATAGTGCTGTGAGCTGGCTATCAGGTGGGGTGATCTTTTTGGATTGGATCTCTATTTTTACTGCGTTGTTGAGGGCCAATGGAGGGATGCTTAGAGTGGTGCCAAA
>JALTMC010000403.1 GCA_027005175.1 Myxococcales bacterium | reverse complement strand
CCGAGAATGTCTGGATCTATGATCTTCGCACCAACATGCCCTCCTTTGGCAAACGTACTCCCTTTACCAGAGCACACATGAAGGAATTTGAAGAAGCCTTTGGTGATAACCCACATGGACAAAGCAAACGAAAGGACCAGGGAGAAGAAGGTCGCTTTCGCTGTTTCACGCGTCGGCAAATCAAAGACAGAAACGACAACCTGGACATTTCCTGGCTAAGAGATGACAGCATTGAACATGCCGATGACCTTCCAGAGCCCGATGAAATTGCTGCCGAGATTATGACGAACCTTAAAATAGCGATGGATGAGATGGAAGCTTTGACCAAACTACTCGATACCTCTGATGAAGCGGAGTTGTAGAAAAAATGCTAAAGGTAAAGCTCCCGAATGGCTGGACAACTACAGAGATCAAAGAACTCTGCAGTTTGATAAATGGCCGTGCCTTCAAGCCCTCGGATTGGAAAGAAACCGGCCTTCCAATTGTGAGAATACAAAATCTGAATAACCCAACTAGGCCATTCAATTACTATGACCAAGAAGTCCCAGAAAAGTTTTACATTGAGAATCAAGAGCTATTGTTTGCATGGTCAGGAACGCCAGGTACTTCTTTTGGGGCGCATATATGGCAAGGTGAACGAGCAGTTTTGAATCAACATATCTTTCGTGTTTTGATTTCTGAGCAGTTTATTGACAAACTGTTTTTTCGACTAGCATTAAATGAAAAGTTAAACAGTTTTATCGCACAAGCGCATGGTGGGGTCGGACTCCGCCACATCACAAAAGGAAAGTTCGAAAAAACCAAAGTATTCCTACCTCCATTCAATGAGCAAAAGCGCATCGTCGCCAAAGTCGAAGCCCTCCAAGGCCACAGTAGCCGCGCCCGAGAGGCGTTGGAGGCGGTGGGTCCGTTGTTGGAGCGGTTTCGTCAGTCGGTGCTGGCAGCCGCCTTCCGTGGCGATTTGACGCGGGAGTGGCGCGAGCAGAATCCCGATGTGGAACCAGCCCATGTGTTGCTGGAGCGCATACGAGAAGAACGACGCACCCGCTGGATTGAAGCAGAAGCTGAGAAGGGACGCGCTCGCGCTGAAGCAAGAGCACACAAAGCAGGCAAGCAATGGACCGATAAGGATGATGAGAAAACTTTGGCGAAGGAGATGGCCAAGGCAGAGAAGAAGTATAAGGAACCAGAGTCACCGGATACGTCCGAGTTACCGGAGTTGCCAGAGGGCTGGTGTTGGACTGGACTGGACGAAATCATTGATGAAGGCCCTTCGAATGGTTACTCAGGGAAAGCTGGCAATGATGCTTTGGGGACACCCACTTTGAAGTTAAGCGCGACTACTCAAGGAGAGATGATTCTCAATTCTTCAACTGTGAAAAGGCTCTATGAGTCAATCCCTATGGATTCCAAGTATTGGCTTGAACCTGAAGATCTTTTGGTACAAAGAGCGAACAGTCTAACCTACCTTGGTGCGTCTGCAATTTATGAAGGAGCAAAGCACGAATATATATACCCAGACCTTATGATGCGAATTCGAATTAAGGAATCATCCCTACGTCATTGGACTTGGAGATGGATGAACAGTTGGCAGTGCCGCTCTTATTTTCGTAGGCAAGCAACTGGCACAGCCGGAAATATGCCCAAAATAAATGGGTCAACTTTGCGTGCCGCCCCTATTCCTCTACCTCCTCTTGAAGAACAAAAACTGCTTGTCACCAAAATACAAAAGTGTTTTGAATATGCAGAGAAGATTTCCAAAAGTTTCAGATTGTCCAACAGTAACCTGGAAAAGTTGAATCAATCCATCCTTGCCAAAGCATTTCGTGGGGAGTTGGTGCCCCAAGACCCGAACGATGAGCCAGCCTCTGTGTTGCTGAAGCGCATCAAAGCAGAACGAGAAGCCGCTGCGCTCAAGAAGAAAAAGGCGAAACGACGAAAGAAAAAGAGCACCTCATGAGCAGGATATTTATTTCGTACCGACGCAGCGACAGTGCCTATGTGAGTGATGCGATCTACAAGTCGCTGGTAAGTCACTTTGGCCGCGATCATGTATTCAAGGACGTCGATAACATCCCGCCAGGTGTCAACTTCAAAAAGTACCTGACGGAGAAAGTCACACAGTGTGAAGTTTTGGTTGCTGTGATGGGGGCACAGTGGTTGGAAGCAACGGATGACAGTGGGCGACGGCTGGAGAACCCCACCGACTTTGTAAGGATAGAGTTGGAGGCAGCACTGAAGCGTGAGGTTCCAATCATCCCGGTGTTTGTGGATAATTCTTCGATGCCTCGACCCGATCAGCTACCCAAGGCGATTGTAGATTTGTCTTACCATCAAGGGGTCCATCTGCGCCCTGCCCCAGATTTTGATCGTGATATGGAGAATCTTATCAAGGCCGTTGCCCTGAATATACCAGAGCGAACGGAGCAACCTGTCCCCGTTTCTTCTCCCACGCCCAAAGTTACTTATCCTCCTATTTCATCAGACTCATCATTGTCGCTGACTGGAGATGTAACAGTTCGTGACAATGTTATCTGGCTTTCCCATATCAAAAGGAGTGAGGAACTTCGACAGCGCTTACTCGCTCTGCAAAGCAACCAGGAGATAACACTTCGTATCAATGGTGTGGCCAACACATGGATTAAGATGCGTGATGGTAAGGATGGCAGCTCAACAACAGGTATTCGCCCATTGTCGGAAGCCAATGAACAATGGAAAGCCATCGTAGAGAGTTCACGTGGTCAACAAATTGAGATCGAGCTTGTATCAATCCAACCAGTACCCATAAAACCAACAGGGCCGAAAGCGCCCGCTTCACCAAGTGTGATTACCGCCCCAACATCGGAAACAGAAGAAGTTCAGGTCTGGCGTCTCACAGCACACTGGGAATGTCCGGCCCAGGCTGTGGAGATCTATAAGCAAGAAGGTTATATCGCAGCAGGCTGGGGATTGGTCAGCGACTTGAGAGAATTGCGCCCACAAGGTCCTGAGGATATCGCCCGAGCGATCAAACGTGCATATCCATCTATTCGAAACATATCTTCCGGCAGACGAGCCCTTTGGGGCCTTTATCGACAGATGAAACCAGGTGACCTTGTGATTCTCAGTGCTGAAGGAAGAAGGGTTCATGTGATGCAGGTGACGGGTGATTATTGTTATAACCCGGATGTCGCACCAATACTCGGAGATTTTCAGCACCAGCGTCCTGCCGTCTCAACATCCATTGACCCGAATGAGTTATGGAAGCAGGCTGGAGCGGGCTTTGCACCAACATGGAGTCCTCGTTGGACACTGGGACTGTGTGCAAACTCTGTCAAAGTGTAAAAACGAAAACAGGCTTTCAAGATTTACGAATAAACCATCGATGGAAGCAAGGGAGAACAGATAACTGGCGGGAACAGATCCATAGTCAGCGACTGCCTAGCATGTGAAGTAAGCACAAGGGGCTTGTTGAAGGGACTGAAGAAGGGTAAGTTAGTGCTGGGCAGAGGTAAGCAGACTGGTGATAGAAGACATCCTTGCTCAGTTGCCAGATGTCTACAACACAAACCTAGACGAGAAGTAGACCTGATGTATTAACACATCTACAAGCCGTATTTTGATTCAAACAACAGTATTAATGCACAGACAGTACCATTTACTGTCTATCTGAACGAGAAAGTTGAATACCAGGAACAAGAGATGAAGATAAAAACCCTGAGTTACCAACAGCACATAGACAAACCAACAGTTTGGTCTTTTTGTGACTTTGTATTAAATCCAAGGATCAATTTGATTGTTGGAAAAAATGCAACTGGAAAGACTAGAATCTATAATATCATTAGAAATTTCGCAATGCTCCTATCAGGAGCGCAAAAAGACCTCTACTCTTCAGCCCACTGGAACATAGAATTCTCTACTGGGAATGCTTCCGTGGATGGGAACCAGAGTGAAAGAAAAGTGCATTATGAATTGGAACTCAAAGACAAGCAAGTCATCAAGGAAGAGCTAAGTATTGATGGAAAGCTTCTTTTGCAACGTAGCGAAGATGGAACAGGAACTCTTTATTATGAAGGTCTCGAGAAAGATCTTGAGTTTGAGATTACAAAACAACATCTAGCAGTTGTTCAAAAACGGGACACAAAACAACACTCTTATCTCGAACTCATCTGTGAGTGGGCTGATTCAACATTGACTTACCCCTTTGCGACAGATATGGGTAGAGAAAGCGTCATAGTTCAGTCATCGACTTCAGAAGCGACAGAGACCAATGTGAGTACCGAAGCTGACAGAATCTCTACGAAAAACCCACAGACTGTTATCAGAATCTATCAACTTGGCTCAAAGATAGCTGGATTTGAAGAACAAGTAAAAGAAGACATGAAGTCCATCGGGTATGATCTCGAATCCATAGAGTTGGATACGAGACCAGACATGAGCCTACATATAAAGAATGTGCCTCTCGGCAACAAACCACAATGCCTTCACATCAAAGAACGTGATATTAAAGTCCCTATCCCCCAACACGAACTTTCTCAGGGAATGTTTAGGGCTTTGTCATTGGTCATCCACTTAAATTATGTGGAATACAGTAAAGCCCACCACCCTACCTGCATATTGATCGACGACATAGGGGAAGGCCTAGACTTTGAACGCTCTACCAAGCTAATCAAGTTGCTCGTGGAGAAGGTGGAATCAGGCCAGATCGAAGGTATCCAACTTATAATGACCAGCAACGACCGCTTTGTGATGAATAAGGTTCCCCTTGAGTACTGGAGTATCGTCGAACGAGCAACACAGGGCTTGACGTTTTACAATTCAACAAACTCACCCGAGATATTTAAGAAGTTTAAGATGGCAGGATTGAACAACTTTGATTTGTTTTCCAGTGACTTTTACAAGGGGAAATGATGAAGAGGGTTGCCATCTTTGTGGAAGGACAGACAGAAAAGATTTTTGTTGGAAAATTAATATATCAGATTTATGGATACCAGGGGATCAAAGTCGTCAACGAAGAGATAAACGGCAAAAGCATGTTCATAAGGTTGGCAGATGATTCTGATGCAGACGCCTTTCATCTTTTATTTCAAGTTGTAGATGTAGGAACAGATGAACGTGTGTTAAGTGCCATGTTGGAAAATGCTCCTCATATGGCTGATGCAGGTTACAATAAAATTGTTGGACTGCGCGATTTATACCCTGAGGTAAGAGAAGACAAAGCGTCAGTCATAGCTATAATTCAAGAGTTAATAGATGAAACTGAACAAGCTGAAATGCTGAGAATGGTGCTGGCCATTATGGAAGTGGAAGCATGGTTCCTCGCTGATCCAGGTTTGTTTGAAAGGGTTACTCCCCAGTTGACAGCAGACCACATCAAAACCACACTGAAATATGACCTTGAAGAGGACGATCCAGAACTTGCTTATAAGCACCCTGCAAATGTCATCAAAGACATCTACCATCTCGCAGGCCTTCTCTACCGTAAGAAAGCTGATGACACTTATAAGATCACTGAAAACATCGATTATAACACCCTGTGCCTTGATGCTCAGGAAAAGGGCAAGATAGACAGCTTCTTTCGATTTATGGATGAAATTGAAAACCTGGAATGAAATTAAAAACCTGGATCTCCCAGAAAAACCAGATACTAAAGCAACAGAAGAGGGTAACAACTAGGCTTTCTCCTCAAGGTAGTTGTAGGGAACATGCAGCGGCTCCAACATCACAGAGTAAAACTCTACAGACTACAATGGAGTACAATAACAAACGAAAGTCAGAAGCATACGGTACTACGGGCTTCTTACAGTGTTTGAGTAAAAACATGCTATAACTTAGATATTATTATGAAAATAAAATGGACGTGACCATGAATAACCTCCTCACAATGTGCAGATATTGCTACTTGCAACGCGACTTTCAGACTAGCCAGGGTAGCTTCGGGCCGTATATTGTACTCAAGGTGATATCTTTTTGTGCTTCCTTCAGCAAAAATTGCTGTCTGTGGATTGCTCATATCCTAAAGCTCCTCTCTTCTTTAAAGTGTTGTTCTCCGTTGACAACGGTAAGGATTGTTGTCTCAGGACTGATTCCATGAATTGGCAAGGCACGACCAAGCGTGAGAGACTCAGGCATCCATGTCAGGAAAAAACCGATGCTGTACACCCATTACGCTTTGACAACAAGTGCCACAATCACCTTTAAGGTTTTTGCATAAAGTCATTTCCAACGATCGAGAGAGGAAGTCGCGATATCGCGCTTGCACATACCTTTCCAGACATGACAGCGGCTTCGACACACGACGTATTCATCCCATTGCGAGTCCAGGCTCCACTGAGGAAGAGGTTGGAAAATCCTGATTCATCCGGACGAAGGCGATACCTTGTGGTCCCTTTAAATCCCAACACAGAGCAATCGCTGGGATTTGTATTCAACAGGATATGTTGTTCAAACAGTCGCTCAGCCCCTTTGAAAGACTCATCAGCGACAAGCTTATCCCAATCAAAGCGGGTGGGGAGATCTGCTTGTGTCGCTTTGGGCCACAGTGTATTGGCGTACTTCTTCATCCACAGGAGTGCCGCCTGCTGCGCCTTTTCCTTAATCTCCCGAGGGGTATGTATGTCAGAAGCTGGGCGTTTATAAAGCTCGGAGTAAATATTTCCGCAAAGGTAGTGAAGAGACTTCGCCTTATCCGAGGAGCCTTCCCACCTGAGTATCTGGCTCATCGCTGCCCAGATACTCAAGGGTTCTTGCCCTGCAACAAAGGCTGG
This sequence comes from Myxococcales bacterium, assembly GCA_027005175.1. Lineage (GTDB taxonomy): Bacteria > Myxococcota_C > UBA6777 > UBA6777 > UBA6777 > M3003. Next base: position 10,518 of record JALTMC010000403.1, on the reverse strand, counting down.
AGAGGGAGCCTCCCAGCCCAGCTCTTTCAGAGTTTGATTGGACCAGAGCTGTACAGAAAGCGTGGGAACGACACCAATGTGGCGGATAGAGTTGCGAAAAGGGGTATGAGCTTCAAACAACTCATCACAGATCGCCTCCTCCTCACCAAACTTCTTCAAACCACCGAGAGAGATACCCAGTACAATGTTATCAAAGTCTTTTTCGAAGTGAAGTATTTCGTTTCCACAGGTTCGCAAGCACCACTTTGACTCCAAGTTCATGTGTGCATCTTTAAGTTCTTGCCCAATGGCTTCCCCATCCTGAATCTGTGCCCAGTTCGGTGTGGCAGGCCACATGTCGAGTGGTTCATGCTCCTTGTCTATCAAACACTCAGGATTGTACGGGAGAGAAGGGTCAACAAGATCAACTTGACGCTCCATGTGAACTTCACGGATATAACTCTGATCCTCAGAGAGAACAAGCTTACTTACTTTATGAAAGAAATGAAACTTAACACCACGCGCTTTCAACACCTTGTAGAGAGGCATAATCACACTCTCACCAAATCCCATCTGTGGTAGATAGAGGACAGCACCTTTGTAGGTGGTTGCGATTCGTAAAAAGACCCGCAATGCGGTGCCGGCAGCGAAGTTCGGACGATGGATATCTCCATCTTCATACGCAAAAGTCATACCGTAGAGAGTGCGTATAGGTGCAGAATTAGCGTTCTCTTTCTCCATACCATTCTCTTGAAGCCATTCACAGAAATCGAGATGGTCAATGCGGTTGAGATCCCAATCCTGAAGGATGCCATATTTGGGGTTGATAATACCGCGCATCACAGCCGTTCCAATATCGAAGAGCACTCCAATGCGGTACAACAATGGATGTTGCCCCAAAAGATCACCACAGAGGAGAGAGAACCATTTAATCAGATCTTCCAAAAAGACTGTGGCCAAGAAGAAGCCGTTCGCACTTTGTTGAAGAATGGTTTGTAGGTAAGATCGATGCAGTAGCTTGATAGCTCCTGTAACGGAACGAGTTGGGCTATAAAACTGGTCTAACGAAAGCAGTGACTTCTCGATCGTAGAAGACAGTGGTTTTGCCAGCTTTTGAAGATTGCGAAAGATACTGGGCTGGCATCCAACCCCGGGTGAATTCAGCCTGGACAATAGCGCATCAAATGTCAGAGAATGAAGGGAGGAGAACGCAGACAGTGCATTTCGAATAGGCCATGCGATGGAAGAAGGAGATAGCTCCTTTTCTAACTCCATCAATAGCATAGAGATGGAGCTATTCAAAAGACCGAGCATTTGGTAGAAAGAGCCTTTGGGGGAAAGAAGCAACTCCCCCTCTCCCGGCTGATCAGGATTTTCGGGCCAAACAATGGGCCAGTATGTAGGCTCACCATTAGGTAGAGTGTCGCCAATCGGTGTAAAGCTCTGTTTGGCAAATGCATCATGCCAGGATTTTAATGGATGTTCAGGATCTCGCTCCCACTCATCATAACACTCGCGCAAAAGTTGAAAGGCATTCTCATAAAAGCCAAACCAAACATGAAGACCATGCTCTTCATTGCGTTTGTTTTTACCGGGCTCAAGATTCCGTACACTGTTGAGTTTGCCGCCTAAACGCCACCCCACTTGATGAACAGAGAGTTCGTACCGGTCGCGTAGCTCCTGGGTATGAGAAAGATAGAAAGCCGTGGTTAATGCTCCAATGCCTCCACCTAAAATTGCAATTTTTTCCTTTGCCATATGTGCACCCATTTTTAAGGTAGACCAGAAAACGATTCCACGATGAAGACTTCGCACAACATTGAGTCGTTAGAAATCAGACTCACCAACGATTCGCGACGGGAACCCGCAGATCGCGCGAGAAGCTCGCAATCCTGACATCACAGTAGATTCAACACAGCCACAATTTAATCCTGTCATGGTCCAGTCACCTGCGAGATAGAGGTTGCGAAAATAGGAGTTTTCGGGGTCCAATCGAAGCGATGTTGTGCCTGGAGTAGCGAGAACATAACGATCTGAGGGTTCAACATTGGCATGATAGTACTGACTGTTAATTCGGTCTTCCCCCTGCAAGTGAGCGAGATCAACCAAGCAGTCCCAATCGAAGCCCTTGCGCTGATGGTCAGGTAACGTTGTGGGCCAGAGGTATTGTCCATACTCTTTAAGCCATGCAATGGATGTGTCTCGAACCTCTTGGTTCTGTTCGTATGGATAGCTATGAGCCTGTGGTGGCTTGGGGTGACCCTTAATTTTCATCGGTCCACAAAAATAAGCGATATGTTTCATCTCATCGGAGGCAAGCCACTCTTCCTGTTTGCTCAGATGTGACATATCTGCGTACGTATTAAGAGGCTCTGCAAAGTTTGTGGCCACAGGAGGTAAAAATGGCCAGCCTAACTCCTCCAAAGACTTATTCATCCAAAGCTGCAGAGCTTGTATCCTATTGGTTCGAACTCCCCTGAGCATATCTCTCCACTTGACGCTGTGTTGAGATAGCTCCTGACAGATCGGTGGAAGAGCCCCAAGAGAGATCCCCAACACAAGCTGCTCATAATCTTTGCCATAGACCAACTCAACGGGAGTTTCATCCTTCCAAGCAGGAGCCCACTTTGATCCAAATCGAACCTTGTGTTTTTTCAATAACAGTCTGAGTTCGTCTCCATCTTTAAGTTGGTCCCAATGAGGAGTAAGCGGCCAACAAGGCAGACCGTGAACATCGACAAGAGGTTGATAGCTGTCATTTAAAAGGCTGGCTTGCTTTGTAAGCTCCACTTTGCTGATGCGTTGCGTCGCAGGATCAACCACGAGGTTTGTGACGCGATGAAAGAAATGAAACGTGACACCGCGCTTCTTGAGAACCTCATAAATCGGAGTAAAAACAGTCTCTCCCATACCAGCTTGCATTTTCCAAAAGATAGAGCCTTTGTAGGTAAAACCCATTCGTAGGAGGAAGCGTGTCGCCACACCAGCCCCAAGTTTGGCCTGTTCGGGGTCTCCATCAATATAAGAGAAGAGTAAGCTATACATCCCCTTGACTGCGGGATGGTCGAGGTCCTGAAGACCGTGTTTTTTTAACCAGTCTCGAAAGTCGTAACGATCAAGAGGGTCAAATCCCTCTCGAAAAACGTCGTCACTCACGATCCCCCTTGCAAGCACCACAGCTAGATTCATCAACGACAGAGTGTTCTTTAGCTCATCGTCTAGATCGTCCCAATCCCCCCAATACTCCAAAAGACGCAGGATCATCCCATGCAACGTCGCAAGCAAAGCTCCGTAACCATGTAAGAGTGCGGTCTCTAGCCCAGTCTCTCGAAACCCTTTTAGGATCTGAAAAGCACGCCTCAAAGTGATGCCTTGCAAGCGATGCGAAGCCATTGCAAGCTTTCCACTTAGCCGATTGCAGCCCTTAAAGAGAGAGAAGTCAAACTGGTATTTGCTCTCGCTGTCGATGAATGATTGAACAACCCACTCAAGCAGCATCTCCACATAAGACCACAAGGAGGGCAACTCAAAGCCATCTCCAGGTAGCTCCTCGTTTTCCGGAAATAAATTCTCCAAAAATTTCCACCCCTGAGATTCGCTCTGCGCCAAAGCAATCGGAGAATGTTTTTTAAAGGCGTCTTCCCACGTTGGTAATTGAGCATTGGCAGGGCGCTCTAGCTCTTCATAACACGCACGAATCATCTTAAATGCGTTCTCATAAAAACCCATCCACACGTGTAGTCCATGCTCTTCAATTCGCTGGCGAGCATCTGGGTTTCGAGAGCTCGCCCCTTTGCCTCCCAAACGCCAGCCCATGGTATAGATACGAATGCTTCCATATTTTTCTTTCCAGTTTGGATCCAACGTCAGCCCATAAGCAGCTGAAACCGCACCCAATCCCCCCCCAAGGATCACAATCCCCGGCTTCTCTTCACCTTGTTTTTTACCCAAATTTTCACCAAAATCTTTCATCAGAAAAAACCTCTTGTGCTGTGGGCGTGGAACCCCCCCAGAATCGACAGGACGAAGTCCGGATGGGGTGGGGGTCGTTGACGCAAACACACCTCAATATTTGCATAAGACGAGACGATTCCAATCGTTAGACAAGACGAGACAATATCAATCCCTGGTTTTTCCTCATCTTGTTTTTACCAAATTCTCTCATGGCAGCACACCTCAACATTGGCATCAGACGCAACAAGATTCTACGTTCTACATGGGGCCTTTACTCCGCAAAATTTGAGATATCGATGTTATTCCTCTGGACAGTCTGGCTGGACTTTACTATACTCCAACCATACCAATAAAAGTCTACAGAGGCAAGACAAGATCCGTGTGCGTGAGGAATCACTGTGTACATAGAAACAATGGAAACAAAACGATGGAACAAGAACAAGGGCAAAAACAAGAACCCTCCCTCCAGAAGAAAAAACATGTTGTAATTTTAGGAGGGGGATGTGGTGCGATGTCGACGGCATTTGCCTTAACCGCCACGGAGGAGTTGCGGCAAGCCTACGATGTTACGATCTACCAGCACGGTTGGCGCCTTGGAGGGAAAGGAGCGACAGGCCGCAACCTGGATTCAGGAAAAGGAAAGCGAATTGAAGAGCATGGGATCCACGTATGGCTCGGAAGCTACGAGCACTCTTTTCGTATGATCCGGGACTGCTACCTCGAACTTGAACAACGGTACAAGGCAGGTGATATCGCGAAAGAGTTTCCCTTTAAGAGTATTGAGGATGCATTTGAGCCCCAATATACGGTTACGTTTCAAGAGCAGCTTGGAAACGAAACTCATTCGGACTGGGAGACATGGAATATCCGTAGTTTCTCAACCTCAGGAACACCTGGGGACGGCACGCCTTTCCCTACACTGTATTCTCATATTTCACGATTATTGCGATGGATGCGAGAGGAGCTGCTCCGTAGCCTTCACATCGATTTCCCTTCGATGGAGCCCCCCGGATGCCTCAAGGTGCTGACGAACCAAATAACAAAACGACTCAAGAGAAGTGGACATTCGAGTTCCTGGGATTCTCTTCCTGGATTTGGAGCACTGGATGTAGCATTGGATATCGTCGAGAGCCTGGGGCTCGATGAGACCTTACTCCGCACAATGCCGTTACAGGCTCACCACAAAGCAAGCCTCCAGTTGGTAACCAAGTTACTGCGCGAGTTTCAAGAGTGGTTGCAATCTGTTGCTGAACTTCTTGAGGACATCAGCCACGCTGTCCGTCGAACGCTAACCATGCTAGACATCAGCATGGCAGTGATACGTGGATTAATTGTCGATATCCTACCCAGTGGAAAGTTCGAGACGATCGATCATTTGGACTTACGCGACTGGCTTCAACGTCATGGTGCAAGTGAAATGAGCCTCTGGTCCGCTCCGATGCGGGCTATCTATGATATGGTTTTCTCCTATCCCGACGGAAACGCCGAAGCAAAGTATGGACAAGTCGCAGCAGGTACAGCCATTCATGGTTTGTTGTTAATGTTTCTTGGATTTAAAGGTGCTCCTCTCTGGAAAATGAAAGCAGGTATGGGAGATACCATATTTGCCCCGCTTTATTTGTTGCTCAAAGCACGTGGAGTCAAGTTTGAATTCTTCCGCCGAGTCAAGAGTCTCACCCTCTCCTCCGACAAACAGAGCATCGATTCGATAGAGATCGATTGCCAAGCAAACACCTACGCCAATAAACCTCCTTACCAACCACTCAGCACAAAGATCTCCTATATGGGTAAAGAGCTAGATTGCTGGCCATCAGAGCCCGACTGGACCCAACTCAGAGACAATGTTGCGCTCCGAAAGAAATTAAAGAAGCTCAAATTAAGCTTTGAGTCTCACTGGTACACTGACCGAAAAGGAACACTCACACTCCAACGAAGGACAGACAACACAAAAGAAGAGGTAGAGTCTTCTTTTGACTATGTTGTTCTTGGGATTTCTATCGCAGCACTCCCTTCGATCTGTAAGGAACTCGTTGATGCAAACGACGACTGGAGAGTCATGCTCTCCAAGATAAAAACAGTCGCAACGCAGAGCTTTCAGATATGGACAGAGCCTTCTTTAAAAGAGCTTGGTTGGACAGAGGGACCAACCACAATGGCAGGCTATGCCAGGCCTTTTGATAGCTGGTCTGAGGAGTCATTGGTCCTTGATTTTGAGGAGTGGCCCGGAAAGAACTCCCCCAAAGCTGTGGAATACTTCAGTGGCTGTCTTAGAGATCCAAGCTTTATCCCACCTCCAGGAGAAGAGCACACCCACTATCCTGCCAGTCAACACGATAGAGTCAAGCAAAATGCGATGTGGTGGCTTCAAGACCACGCAGGACATCTCTGGCCTCATGTTGGCAATGCAGAGCAGTCTGGATTTCAATGGGATTGTCTGTTCGATGCCCAAAACAAACAAGGACCAGAACGCTTTAACTCCCAATACTGGAAGGCCAATATCGATCCCTCCGAACGCTACGTTTTGTCCGTTCCCGGTAGTGTTAAATACCGCATGGCACCGGGAGATTCCGGCTTTGACAATCTTTATCTAGCCGGAGACTGGACCCGCACTCAGATCAACGGTGGCAGTGTTGAAGCGGCCACCGAAAGTGGCCTTCTCGCAGCACAAGCGATCATCTCTGACTCCGAAGATAAAGAGCTACAATGCCACAAAGTTCCATGCCACCCCCTGATCCGTTAGTCCGACGGACTCAGACTCTTCGTCATGCCAGAGGCTCCATTCCTCGGAAAAAGCACAGTACAGTAGCCATCGTATTATTTCAGTTCGCGTCCGGGATCAACCTCAAAATCCATCTTTGAATAGAACGCCGCGATCACGTTGGATTGTTGGCCTTTGAGTCCAAGATCGTGAACAATCGGATGGCTCGCCGCTCTTCCGATCGACAGAGTAAAATCATCCTTCATTACATAGCTTTGGTGAACTTTTTGAATTGTAATGGTGCTGTGTATTAAAGCTTGGTAACAGGCGAGGTCGGGGTCCTCGACATCGCGAAATTGCTTGAGATTGACCAGAGGAACTTGTTTGCCTTTTAATATCAGATTGACAAAAGTGATCCAAGACTCTAAGGGAGGAGACGCTGTATTGTCGCCGAAAACGGGGCGAGTTTTGGCAAGACGGGCCAGTTTTCGCAAGAAAAGAGAAAGCATCGGGCGAAGGCTGAATCTTCCCTTTTGGCTCTGCCGAAGATCGCTCTCTTTCGACACTGTGACCAGCCGTTCAACGTCTCCCTTTGTTTCGGGGTTGAGGCTTTGGAAAAGCATCGCATCAGCTCCCCAGTTCGTCGGTCCCTGAGTCCCACGAGGGATATGGATCTTTCCAATTTCTTTGAAAAACCCCCAGACCTCATAACCTGTGGCCATAGCAACAGCCGTATCCACAATGACATAGGGCATCCAGAAAGCAAACTCCCATCCCAGAAAGCCATCGTTGTTTCGATAAAGCAGTGGGATCCAGAAGGAGCACTCTTGATCGGCCGAGAACCCCATTTCAGGAGCATCCTTGGAGAACAGCTTTTCGCCATCGAGAAAAGAGAGAAAAAGAGGACACCCAAAACCGGGGAGGCTCAGCACCCGAAATGAGACTTTCTCTACAGCATTGAGTTGTTGGTCAACCAACTTCTGAGCAGCGACAGCATCTCCTTGAAGTAAAAATGTCCAGGTTTTTGCACCCATAACAACTCCGGGCTGCAAACCGACTTGTTCCCCATGTGTGGCACGGGAGACATACCTGGATTTGCTAGAGGGCTCCATATTCAACGTCCCTCTTTGTCAGAGACAGAAAAAGGTGCATCCGACAGACGTTGGATCTGTCTCGACCTTCCGTCCCCCTCAACTGACTGCAACGAGTGGGATGAGGCAGAAGCAGTGAGGGGAAGTAAGATCGTTGTCTCTGTTCCTTTGCCTTCCGTCGATTCCAGAGAGATACTTCCATTGTGTTTCTCAATTACGCCAAAAGCGATCGACAACCCCAAACCATAATGTTTGTTAAACAGCTTTCCTTCGGAAAAGAAGGGCTCAAGCACATGTGGTAAATGCTTTTTCGCAATACCAATCCCATCGTCCACAAACGAAATCCCCAGAAAGCTATGCTCGTGAATAAAGGTGCGAATTGTCAAATTCCCTTTGGTCCAGTTCTCCTCTTCACTCATTTGTCGGCAAAGAATCCCTTCACAAGCGTTGGAGGCAATGCTGAGAAAGACCTGATTGAGTTCCGCAGGCCAGCAATAAAGAAGCCGGTCCTCGTCAAACTCATAGTGAAAGTTAACCTTATCTTCGTAGGCAGCCTCCAATAAGAACACGGAAGCTTGTAGATTCTCTAGGATAGAGGTTCTCTTGTATTCAGCCTCATCCAGCCGCGAAAATGTTCTCATCCCTTGAATGATCGTAGTGATCCGGTCGGAGCCCGCCTGGATTGCCTCCAAGCCAGACAGCAACCCCACCATGAGCTGTTCGATCTCTTCTGTTGTGTCTTCCTTCTTTTGAGCCAATTCAAGTATCTCAGGAAGATGCTGCTTCAAGAGATAAACTCCCCCTGTCACAAAATTCGCGGGGTTGTTAATGGTATGAGCAATCCCTCCCACCAACCGTCCGAGAGATGCCATCTTTTCCGAATGAACCATCTGAGACTGTGTTTCTTTGAGTTTCAAGAGGTTCTCTTCTAGCTCATGGTGAGCACCTTGCAGTTGTTGAAGAGCCTCTTGACGCAACGCCAACGCTGCAGAAAGCTCCTGTGTTCGCTCTGCGACTTCATCCTCCAGGTGACCGTACAACCGAGCATTTTCGAGAGAGATCACAGCTTGAGAAGATAAGATCTGCAATGCGACTTGGTGCTCGGATGTAAACGCATCTTTGGTTCGATCATTCTCGAAGTAAAAGATCCCAACAACCTCCCCTTTCTCAAGCAGAGGAAGACAAAGGATAGACTTTGATTGATGCTCAACAACATAGGTATCCGTTGTAAATTCCCCGACGTGTAAAGCATCACACAAGACAATCATCTCTTTTGTGCGCTGAACAAAAGAAACAATCGCATGAGAGCAACAGGAACACTCTGTCAGGGGTGTCGAAAGAAAGACCTCGGCAGGCTTATCAGCCAACTGTTTGGCTTGAAGCCGAAGCTCTCCTTGTTTTTTCAAAAACAAAAGAGCTTTGTGGGCACCCGCATTTTGCATCGCGATCTGCATAAGAACGGAGAGCAGTTTCTCCCAGGCCACCTCACTGGAAATCGCTTGTACTGCTTTCATCACAGAGTACAAATCAAGATCGGGAGCATACAACGCTGTCTGTTTGGGTAGGGTCTCAGCAGGCAAGAGCCAGGGCTGTCGCTGCTCCCTCGATAAGAGAGAAGCATACCTGGTCTTCATCTCTTGAACTTTGGTCTGGGCTCCCCAATGAGTGTAGCCATGAAAAGCATCTCTGAGATAGACCCTGGCGACCTTCTCTCGACCCATGGTCGCATAACAACGAGCGGCCAACTCACAGGCCAAAGCCTCCTCCTGAAGATGCCCGCTCCTTTGAGCTGCCCCAATCGCTTCATCAAAGAGTTCAGCCGCTTTGTTGAAGTTACCTTTGACACAAGCTATCTCAGCTTCAACAAGCAGGTACTTCTGCTGATAGTTGCTTGGAGAATGCTTGGCCCACTTTTTTATTTTCTTTTGGTTCGCTGCAACTCTTTTGCGAATATTCCGACGCTCTGCTCTGCTTGAACAAGACCACAATGCAAGACGTGTCAATGAGTCATAGAAATACAATCTAGGTATAAAGATGGTCCCAAAGGCACTCTTGCTATGTTGTTCTGCCTTGACTGAATTTTCAAGAGCACTCTCAAATTCACCAAAAAGATAAGCGAGAAAAAGCTGATTGAGATAGACATAGAAAAGTGCAGTGCTGTTGTTGTTTTTCTCATGAAGAGGAAGCATCTCCTCACACTTGTATTCACGACCACTTAAGCGTGCAGGCTCCTCCGAAGGTACTTGAAGATTGAGCACAGTTTGCCAAAAAATACGATTGTTTGTTTGAATGGTTTCCTGTTTAAAAAATCCCATTTTCTGCGTGTATTGAGCGATCTCTTTTTCCAGCAGGGGGAGTTCGGAGCCTGCACAAAAGGAGTGGGCACAATACAAGTAGGCGCATATCACAGCATATTCGACGTCCCCAACTTCCAAGCCAGCAAGGTAGCCATCACGCAGAGGCTTTAACGTATTTCGGATATCGCTCTTCCAGTGATAGACAAAAGAGTTGAAAACCATCAACATCCGGGCCTTGTAGGAGTGAGCTTGGTGCTGTTCATACATCCGCCAAGCTAAATCTGCGAACTCCATTCCACGATCAAATTCTCCCAGGGCACCACAGAGGGCGATCGCATAACAAGCGTATACTGTGGGGACTTCCCGACAAGGCCCATGAGTTACTGCCAATTGAACCACGCGAAAATTAAAAAGAGGGAACAATACAGGAGCGGCATTGTAAGCCACATCAAGCACATTGATCAGAAGATGGGTTGCTGCAACCATCGCAGGATCTGTC
>JALTMC010000402.1 GCA_027005175.1 Myxococcales bacterium | reverse complement strand
TCCAGATACAGCCCCATCTCACCAACCACAGTGCCCGATCCCATCGTAAGCAGCCGCTTGACTTTGCCTCCTGGCAGCTCCAAAAGAACCGAGATACGACCCAGTTCAAGAAAATACAGTCCATCCGAGGGATCACCTTCTCGAAAGAGATAAGCTCCTTTTTCAAGTTCCCTCGGTTCAAGATAAGGAAGCAGCCGCTCCAGAACCTGCTCCTTCGAAAACTGGTCCCTCAACAAATGGACCAGCGAAAGCTGAACGCTTCGAGTCGCATCGGCTTCTTCGAGAATACGCTCCTCACACCATTCAATGCTGTGGTCGAGATCGGGAAAAGAAAGACTGTATTCGTTTTGTTCCAAGCACCCGTTATTTTCGAGTAATTCTTTCACTTTCGGAGGCAAGTGAGAGAACAACAAAGTCACCTGAGTGGAGTGACATAGTTGTCGCATTTTTACAAAACTAAGAATGGCAGAAGAATCGAGAGCACTCACGAGCCGAAAATCGAGAACAAGAAAACGCACAGGCAAGAGTTCGCCTGGTTTTTCAATGCGTTGACGAACTCGTTCAAGCAATGCAACTGCCGTTCCAAAAAAGATATAGCCTTGAAGAATCAGAACATGGATTTCAGAAGCTCGCTTCTCCAAAACTTTTTGTAGGGAGAGAGAGCGAGCGACATTGCTCTGCCTATCGAGCCCAGTGAACTCGTGTTTCACCACATGAATCCGACTGTAACTAAAAGCAAAGATCAAGCAAGCAGCGATAACACCAAAACTGACCCCGGAGAGGAAGCCACGAACTGCGATAATCACGACAATCAAAAGGACGAGAAAATAGTCGAAGTGCGAGAGTTTGGACCAGGAGTCAACCAGCCACTCCATAAGCAAACTGAAGCCAAGATAGAGTAAAACGCCACCCAACACAGGCCTGGGTAGAACCAGAAGAATTTCGGACCCCCAAAAAGCCAAGGTACCACACAGCAAGGCAGAGAGAAGACCAGCGAGTCTCCCTGAAGCCCCAGCCATATGATTGAGAAGACTCCGACTAATGGAGAGGTAGCCAACGATTCCACCAGCAACACCAGCGAAGAGATTCGCTGCTCCAGCAGAACGCAGCTCTTGATCCAGGTCGATGTCACGCATCGTGGCAAGCTCAAGACCTGTGGCATTGAGCAAGATGGTGATCACAACAACGGCTGTCATCGCGAGAACGCGACTCCCTTGTTCAAGAAGCAACAACCACTGAACGTCGCCCCATGAGAAAGAATTCCAGGCACTCATCCATTGCCCATTGGGGAAAGGAGCAAACAAAAGACCCGCACTTCGAGCATGTTCAAGGGACCAGCCTGCTGCCCACAAAACAACGTGAAAGAGCAGTATAAAACCAAGCAGCAGCAAGGGCATTAAAAGAACATGACGAAATCTTCGCAAGACCACAAGCAATGTCACAGCCACGAGGGTTCCAGGCACCCATTGAATCGCTTGCTCGGTCATCAAGAAGGACGAAAGGTCGAGCAAAGAAGGAGCCTGACCCATCATCACAGCAAGAGCACCCATCGTGATCAACCAACCTGTTCCACCCAGAAAACCACCCACCACAGGGTATGGGATAAAACGGATAAACCGGCCCAATCGCAGATAGCCAATGGTGAACAGAAGTAAACCAGAGATCAACGTGCTCACAAAGATCGTTGCAAATAAGGTGGACCACAAAGGAATACTTGGATTGTTGGCTTGCATCACACCAGCAACGCCGGCAACAATGAGAGCCAAAAAAGCAGCAGCGTTGGAATCGGGGCCAGCCACCGCAAAAGGCAGAGAGCTTGTCAGAGAAACCCAACAGCCAATGATCGCTGCGCTCATAAGAGAACAACCTATTCCAAAGGCCAGATATTTGGAGAGAGAACCAGGAAAGATCAAGGCTGCATAAGACACACTGTAGGTCACAGTAACAAGGGCAGCAAGAAGCCCTGCGAAGACGTTCTTCCCCAACCACAAGATGGAAGGATCTGCGCCTGGAGAGGTTGCCTCCCTCAACTCACTGGATTGAAAGGTATCTTCAGAGGCGGTCACAATTCACCAAATACATAGAGACCTGGAATCAACCGTTGTTGCATCGAATCCCCAACACCACGTAAGTTCGACAGAACGGTTAGCGAGTGGTTCCTAGCAAATAGGTACGAATACATTCTGTGAGTTGGGGTTCATCGCTGTAGATCTCTTCGATCTCGTCACTGTCCCATAAGAAGGCTTGAATTTTTCGATTGAGATAGCGCAAGGCTTCATCTCCCAGAGGAAAGTCCTCTTTCTCTGTAAGCATACTTACGGCACGTCGAAAGGCGGCTGGATCACCTTGGATATCGTTGTCCAATAAGATCTGACGTGCTTCCGCCTCGATATCGGACAACTGACGCAAATAGTTGTTGACAATCCCCTCGATCTGACGAGTAATCTTCGTCCGTGAAGTCATCGGGATGTCAAGATGTTTCTCCCGAAACAACCGACCAACCATTAGTTCGATTTGTTGGGGAACAAGGGCTTTGTTGATACGCATGATAGAACCTCATCATTCGCCTGATATTCAACAAAACACGTAGGATGTGGAACACAAGCAAGGTTGTTTTAATAGTTGAGTCGAACCCACATCATGAAGTCAAACTTCTTTTGTGGGGTGAGGATAATATCATTTGCGTCGTAGATGTCCAGGTTGGCGAGATTGGAGAATCGAAAGATGACATCCATATGCCCGAGGATACGAAGGAATTGGACGGTAGCAAAAGAATGAACATACATGGGGGTTTCGACGGAGGGATCATCCTTGGCCGTCCAATTGGGAACAGGAGCTGAAAACTGCTGGTTTCCTGCGACCCAAGAGATCTGTCCTCCTGGTGAAGAAAAAGCACGAGCAGGAACACGTTTGGGTCCAACCACCAATGCGCCTGCAGAGACACGAAAGAACTTGTATCGATAGGAGGCTCTTAAACTGCCTGTCCAGTTTGCTGCGTACTGAAGGGGTTTTCCACTATCGGATTGGCCCAGATGAAGACCTACGGTTGCGTACAAGTGAAGACCTTTGGCTGGGAAGACACGCCATTCAAATTCGCCACCATAGGTCCACAGGCCCTCACCATTTGACTTTTGGTCATAGGCACCTGGAGGAAGGAGCTGTGGTGGAAGCACAGCGGTTGGACCTTCAAAGGAGCTTCGACCGGAAAAGGGGTCCTTTTGTGTGCGAGCCTGATACTCAATCAGGTTGGTAAAACGAGAGAGGTAGCCATTGACGCTAATGGCCATCAAGCGGCGGCGATACCACCCCACCTGGACTTCCCAGGTGTGTCCATCTTCAGGTCGCAAGTTGGGATTGCCATAGCGGTTGGGATAGCGAGCATAGTAACGATCTTGAAAGGAGGGAGCCTTGAAAGCTCGACCGTAGAGGAGCTTCGCATAAAACCCATAACCTGGAGTGAGGACAATGGCAGCCCTTGGAGTAAAGACGGCTCCATATCGCTCATCCAAATCAAAACGCAAACCCGCCGTGAACTCGACAAGATTTTTGAGGTTGTATTGGAGTTGAGCAAACAGGCTCAGATGCCAGTTTGTGAAGAGTGGCAAGGGTGGATTTCCTAAAATCTCCCATACACTGGGAGAATACAACTGCAAGATATTAAGATACTCAAAGTCTGCACCAAAATTCATATAGAGAGACTGAATCGGCTGTGCAGACAGTTGAATTCCAGCTTCAACACGATGGTCGTAGCCCGCGAGATCACGGGTATAATTACCTTGTGACTTTGTATTGGAGCCGAGCGCATAGCTAGGACGACATTGCAAAGGGATAGGATAAGTTTTGCCGCTCGCAGAAGAAGCGTTGGGATTCTTCACCAACACACATCCAGTGGGAGAGAGAGATTGTTCAGGAACAATCTTGATACAAGGAGTGGAGGAGCCTTGCGGCAACAAACGACACACAGGGTAGTAGCCCTTAAATTTAGGAGCCTTGGTTCCACCGGCCAGATCATAGAGAGCAAAATAACCAGATTGTCCACTCGCAGAAGAGCTGCTTGGGAGCCTACTGAAAGGGTTGACTTCATACTTTGAATCTCGACCAACCACCGTCAGATCATACGATGACCAGAGCAGAAGAACCCCCCATCGACCGATGGATTTAAGCCAGGCTAGCTTGGCAACATAACGCTCGCCAACAATGCGAGTTTGTTCTCCACCCAAGCCGCCACTCAAGCTACTCATTGGAGCGTATAGATCAAGGCGAGTAAAGAGAAATCGCAACGCAACACCTTTCCAACTCAGTTGGGAGTAGGCATAAATATTCGACTCCTCATCTCCCTGAGAGATAAAGCGGATGTTTCCGACACTTAAAAATTCCTTGATGGGGGCGAGCAAGGGAGATCGGTTGTCCCGATAGAAGGAGAAGCCCCCTCGAAAGGTGAGGCCGTCCACCAATTCATAGCCAGCTTGCAAGGTGAGAAAGTAACTACCACTCAGAGGACTGCCTCCCAACGTGGCCGAAACCCCCTTAAAATCCTGTGCCGTTTTGGTGATGATATTGATCACTCCGGTGAGAGCATTGGCTCCCCAAAGAGTTGACCCTGGACCACGAATCACTTCAATTCGCTTAATCATATCGATACTAATAAAACTGGAATTGCGATTGAGCTGTCGCCAAGACATATTGTGCCCATCAATCAACAGGACGATCTTATCCCCAAAAGAGAGGCCCGGATTCACACCACGAATCCCGATATCAGGAGAAGTTCCATTGCTGTTGATGTCGATACCCACGACATAGCGCAACAACTCAACCACATCGCGCCAGCCCTCTGTTCGGATATCTTCTGCGGTAATCACTGTGACCACCGCAGGAGCCTTTTGGATCCGCTGCTCCTTCCTCGACGCAGTTATCACACTCTCTTCAC
>JALTMC010000401.1 GCA_027005175.1 Myxococcales bacterium | reverse complement strand
ACCAAACGCTCTTTATTTTCTTCGACCATCCATCGAATGCCATCGCGAGTCGAACAGGAGCCTTTGGCAGAATAGAAGCCCAAGAGGAAAGATAACTCCGAGCCAACAGGCAGGAAGCGTTGAATTCCTTTTTTGGCGTGATGGGTTGGGGTGAGAGTGAGGTCTTTTCTGCTACCCAACCATTCGGTAGCTTCGCGACTGAGTTCGGTAAGGCAAACACAGGAAGGAGTGCGATTGTCGAGGGCATCTTTGTGTTGTGTGTCTCCGAGTTTAGGATGGTTCGTATGTCCTTCTGGCATATGCTCTTTGTGCCATGCTTCGACAGCCGGCCCTTGAACCCAAACTTGGGCTGCTGCGGTTGGAATCTGGTATAGTTTGCTGAGCAGGTCTATGTGGCTTGGAGCATCCATGGGGAAGCGGGTGGTGCGTGGAGCTACCAAGCGATCGATGGTTTGTAGCTCATCACCGCGTTTGAGAATGGCCTTGCCATTTTCTTCCACAAACACACTGTGACTGGCGGTGACACGTACAGAGCGTCCATAGGCTGTTTTGACCTCAAACAGCGCCTCTTCCAGCGGGTGACGAATGATGCTTTTGATGGCACGAAACCGAACCTGTTGGCTCTCTTGATCAAAACAAAGGACCTCACCCAATCCTTCGCCGGAGCGTTGTTGGACATGCTCTTCTGGAGAGGCATGACCTTCCAGGTGCTTGTCGATGAACTCCCCAATGGTGGTCATTTGCACACCGGCATCATCGCGAACAAAGACATGCTCTTGCGCATCGACGCTCATGATGATCAGCTTGTGGTAGCGGAGCTTTTCGATGTCGTAGTGGTCTTCACCGATGCCCGTCCCAAGGGCTGTGATCAGGTGCAGGATCTCTTGGGAGGAGAGCATCTTGTCGATGCGAGCTTTCTCCACGTTGAGGATCTTTCCACGCAAGGGCAGCACGGCTTGCGTTCGACGCTCGCGGCCCATCTTAGCGGAACCACCCGCAGAATCTCCCTCCACCAGATAGAGTTCACAGAGGCTGGGGTCTTTCTCTTGGCAGTCGGCTAGCTTTCCGGGAAGAGAGCCGATATCCAACACATTTTTGCGCTGAACCAACTCACGGGCTCGCTTCGCGGCTTCGCGTGCTCTGGAGGCTGTCACAGCCTTTTGAATGATGATCTTACCCTCTTTCGGGTGTTCATCCAGATAGCGTGCGAGGTTTTCGTTGACGATCTGTTCGACAAGGCCGCGAACTTCACTGTTGCCCAGTTTGGTTTTTGTTTGGCCTTCAAACTGGGGTTGGGGCAGCTTGACGCTGACCACTGCCACAAGACCTTCACGGACATCGTCGCCCGAGAGGTTGTTTTGCTTTTTGGGGAACAGGTCGTTTGCTGTGGCGTAAGAGTTGAGGGTGCGGGTGAGTGCCGCGCGGAAACCAAACATATGGGTTCCGCCTTCGAAGGTGTTAATATTGTTGGCGAAGCTTAAGATGGTGTCGCTGTAGCTGTCGTTGTACTGCATTGCGACTTCCAGCATGATGCCTTCTCGCTCACCTTCGATGAAGATGCACTCCTCTTGGAGCGGTGTTTTGTTGCGGTTCAGGTGCTGGACAAAAGAGACAATACCACCTTCAAAATAGAAGTCGAAGTCTTTGTTCTCTACGCGCTTGTCGTAGAGTTTGATGCGAACACCTTTGTTGAGGTACGACAGCTCGCGCAAGCGATTGGCCAGGATATCAACTTGGTATTGTTGGTCACCAAAGATCTCGACATCAGGCGCGAAGTGTATGATGGTTCCACGCCGTTCGGTTTGCCCTACAATTTCGAGTTTATTTTGAGGTTTCCCGCATGCATAGTCCTGCCGATAGACATTGCCATCGCGCATCACCTCAACTTTCAGGGATTCGGATAGTGCGTTGACAACGGAGATACCGACACCATGAAGTCCGCCCGATACTTTGTAGGCGTCGTTGTCGAACTTACCCCCTGCGTGGAGCTTGGTCAGAACCACTTCGAGGGTGGGGATACCTTCGGTTGGGTGCATATCGACGGGAATCCCACGACCATCGTCTGAGACAGTGATGGAGTTATCGACGTGGATGGTGACCTCCACAGAGCTACAAAAGCCAGCCATGGCTTCATCGATACTGTTGTCAACAACTTCATAGACCATATGGTGAAGACCGCGGATGCTGGTATCACCGATATACATACCGGGGCGCTTGCGAACCGCTTCAAGGCCTTCAAGAACCTGGATCTTGGTTCCATCATAATCAGCAGCTTGGCCGTTGGTCTCTGGATTGCCATTCGTACTCTCAGCAGGGGCCTCTGAGACAGCCTGTTCGGGCTGCTCACTCAGCTTCGTTTCCGTTGCAGTTTCTGCCTCTGTTGATGCCGACTCTTGCTGACCTTCTTTGCGTTCTTCCATCAAATATCTCCAACCTTCAAATCATGGATTGCCGTGGTTTGGAACACCGGGCGTAAATATAGCACTTTTAGACCCTCAATGCAACTTGTGAGACGATGTATCTTTTTCTTTGTTTTTCGCGATTTAGTTTCTTTTTTTAGATGCCTGAATGACGCTTCATTCGGGGGGTTAGAAAGTGAGGGAAAAACCAACGGTTAGAAGGTTGCGTGAATATTGGTTAATACCCAGCCCAAACAAGTTGGCGTTGTGGCTAAAATGAAGGTTGGCGTGAAGGCTTTTCCAGATGGGGCGAGACAGGCGAATGGTGAGTGAGGTTAAGTTGTCGGCAGCACTCGTTTGCCCTCGGCTGGTATCAAAGGGGATGCCATTAAAATAGTTGCGAAATTGGAGCTGCAATTGGATCACCAAGTACAGCTTCCAGAAGGGTGTTGTGGCAAAAGTGAGTTGGATGTTGTGTCCTAAAAAAGATTCGCCGTAAGAGGGAGCGTTGAGAATACGGAGGTGGTAAGCTCCTTTGAGCAGCACTTTGTAGAGCAACCGAAAGCCGATCGTGATTCGATGGGATAGATCGGTTCGCATCTTCTCTTGGCTGCACACCATAAAGCGGTTGATGTCGGTGGGATCGAGGGAACAGTGGGAGTCGAGAGGCTTGGGGTTGCCTGTCCTGGACTCTGTGGGGCGTGCCTGTCTCTCGCGTTTGATGCCATAGTTTCGGCGGGTGAGTTGGTAGCCCACATACATACGAAAACTTCGACCAAACTGTTTGGTCAAGGTCACATCGTAAGCGTCGCCGTGGAAGGAGAAACGTTGGCCGTCTGTATAATCTTCCACAAAGGAGTCTGGCTTTAAGCCTTCAAAGTTGCGGTAGTTGAAGTAATTGTAGCCAGCATTGATGGAGAGTCGAAAGCCGAGAGGGGCAAACCAAAGGAAGTGAAGTTGTCCGTTGAGGAAGGTAAACTCGCGGCTGGTGTTGACGCGGCGGCGGTCCTTGCCATTAAAGGATGCACCCAACAGTATTCGTCGGTGAGGACGGCCATAATAGCTGGTTTGTCCTCCCTGGATTAAGACGTCTTCGCCTGGCGTTAAAAAGAAGATCTTTCCACCAAGTGTATACCGAGCGCTCCAGATATGACGGTAGGAGCGATAACGGACACGGACCAAGCTGCTCAACTGATGAACGCCATCTTGTTGGATGGAAGCAGATGGAAGCTGGGATTTAATAGGGTTCTCTTTGTTGATCTTAACGGGTGCCAAGCGTTTCCATCGTACCAGTGTGTCGGGCTCTGGAGGGAGTGCCAAGCGGCTGACGTTATCGTCCCATCCTGCCGAGTAACGCAGGTCCAGGCGCAGTCGCCAGCGACCCCACTTCCAAGCCTCTGCCGTACGGGGGCACGACCATACAAACCACCCCAGCATCAGGGATATCCCAAACCAACGCGGTACTTGTGAAGAGCGTCGCACAAACCCTTCCGCCACTCGCTTTGCTCCTGTTGAACATGGAAAGCATATTGGAGCAAGTCCTGCACTCCAAAAAACAACACCATACTCGGAGAAATAGTCGAAAGTCAAAAGCAGACACAGCAAAAAGAAGGCATACCTTGTCTCGATAATAACTCCCAATGACAATGACAGTGCAATGCAATGCAATGCAGTCGCACTCAGCTTGCGTGGTTGATGCGTGGTCGAATGTCTGTGGGAAAGAGGTGATGGTTGAATGTGTTGAAAAACTTGCTTCGCTCTTTTGCATTTGGTTCGATGAGGAGGTTTGCCTCTTGATTCAACCAAGCTTCTTGTGTGATTACTTGAGCGAGGTGGGTGAGTTTGCAAGGGCTGACCTTGGATGGGGCGGCGAGATGGGTGAGTTTGCAAGGGCTGACCTTGGATGGGGCGGCGAGGTGGGTGAGTTTGCAAGGGCTGACCTTGGATGGGGTGGTCTTTTGTTTTTACTTTTGATTTGAGCGCAGCGAGTGAGTAAGCGAGTGGAGCGAAGCGAATGGATGCCCTGGCGGCAGCGGATACGAGCGATGGCTCTGTCATCTCATGATTCCAGGCAGTGGGGGCTGATAGGTCTATGGCTTTTGGTGGGGGTTTGTTTGGGGTTGTGGTATCTTATCGATCTGCGATGGCCTCCACAGCAACCTCCACAGTTTTGGAAAGAGTTGCTTTGGGGGCGTTTGGGTGTGGCTGGGGTGTTGGGCTTGGGCGCACTGGTTGTCTACTGGCGTGGAAAACAGCTCACCTGGATCATCTGGATGGAGTGGTTGGGATGGTTGTTTTTGGCTCTTTATCTTGGTTTCTCTTGGGCATGGTCTCCGTCAACAGGTTCGTTGGTCATTCCCAGCCTTGTGGCCTTACTGCTGGTGGCGCGAGGGATTTGTATTCCCGGTGGTGTTCCGAGTTATTGGCCGATTGTGCTTCTTTTATGGGGGATGACATCACTGGTTTGGCTGGTTGTGGCTCCTACGTCAGATGCTCAAGCCTGGCGGAGCTTTGTGCTCATGCAGTGGGCATTGT
>JALTMC010000400.1 GCA_027005175.1 Myxococcales bacterium | reverse complement strand
GTGCAGTAGTTGAGTCCACCAAAGTGACAAATGAGTGGGGGTTTGCATGAGAATTTATAGGTGCAGCGTTCCCCTCTATCGCGTGGGATGAGGCAGCGGTTGCCCAGACATAGAAAGGGGTTGTTTGGGTTGGGGCTGGTGGGGCAATCCTGGGGGGTTTTGCATCCGATGATGAATTCTCGCAACATGGTTGTGATGTTGCCGTGAACATCGCGAGCGACGACCTCTAGCTTGCGGACACCCGTTCCGTATCGTGTGATGGGTGTATTGATGGTGCCTGAAAACGTCACCTCTTTTGTTGATTTTTGACCATCACGATGCAGAATATTGTCAACACGTTTCCCTTTCTCATCAATGATATAAAGGTCTACAAAGCCGAGCCCGGAGCCGTCTTGGACTTTGACGGTATAGTTGAATGCGGAGGGATAATTCTTCTTTTCAATAGGCGATTCGATGATCACGTTGGGTGCTTTGGTATCGACCTTGACTTTGATCTCGTGAGGCTTGGCGCTTTCGTTGCCAGCCGTATCAACACCGATCACCTTTAAGGTGACAAAGTCGCCATCCTTTGTGGTCTTTGTGAGATCGACAGGGACCTGAAAGGGGGGCTGTGTTAAGCGACCGACGACCTTGTTGGCAACGGTGATACGGACTTCCTTGATCCCAAACTCTTCTTCTACTTCAACAGAGGCGGAGAACTTACCAGGGATGGTGTCTCCATCTTTTTCGGGGTAGAGAAAGCGCACACGCGGACCCCGGCGGTCGATTCGAACGCTACAAACGGAGGAGCTTCCGCTGTAAATGCCGCTTGTGGCGGCGGCGTTGAGGTAGACTTGTGTTCCATCCTTGTATTCCGATAGATCCAAATTAAAGAGATAAGGAGGTTTGCTTTTTGTTCCGGCTGACTTGCCTTGGACAAAAAGGGCAACTCTTGTGGGTGGCAGGTTTTTGGGCACACTTTTTAGCTCCAGGGTGAGCTTGAGCTTGTCTTTGGCCACGAGGGGAGGATTTTCACACTCTTTGATGACCAACTGAGCTGGTTTGTTTACGATCCAGACGTTGCTTAGTTTGGTCTCCTGAACATATCCACTGTCGAGTAGGACTTGGAGCTGGATCTCATATGGGCCATCTTTTTCTTTGTTTGTGTCCCAGTTGACTTCCCAGCTTCCTGGGGGAGAGTCTCTGCGTATTAACTCTTTGACTTTTGTTTTGTCTTTCATGCTCGTTAGAGAAATGGCGGCTCGCTTTACGCGGCCAGGCTTGTCCATGAACGCTTTGATCGAGACCAACCCCTTGTTGTAAGAGTCAGCCTCTGGAGCGGTCAGCCGGATGGAGATCTTCTCAAATGTTGGCCCACATCCTGTGGAACACGCCAGGGCAATCCAGCATCCAATCCCTGCCAACAAGATCCATCGGTGTTTGCTTGTCATCGATACAGCATCCTTATGTTTGAAGGAACGAAGGCCCCTCTCCGATCGCGGGTCCGGCAGAATCCACAGGACAAAGGCCGGGTGGGGTGGGGGAGTTGACTAAGGGACTCGGAATCGCCAGATCGTGTTGTCGCCTGGGCATGTGATCCACACACTTCTGCCTTTGGCTCCATTTCTGGGGCTGATTCCCATACCCAAGGGGGCGACTCCCACTTTGATCCACTGGATGATCTTGTTTTGTGACAGGTCAATCACTGCGATCTCGTTGTTGCTCAAGCTCACATAGGAGAAGCCATCAGCAGAGATGACCCGGTTGGGTGTCACTGGGGTTCCATCTTTACCTTTGGCATCGAATGTTACAGGTTGATTGCGCGTGATCAGGTTGAGCAGGAAGATCTTTTTGAAGGCTGCGTCAATGACAGTTGCGATGGGTTTGCTCGTGTCTACCGCTATATCGTGAATATCCGCTGTGATCGCAAAACGTTGCTTGGGATCATCTTTCAATGACAGTATATCAATAAAGTGTACGCCTTGGTCAGATAATAGCAGAGCCGCGCTGGATGTTGGCCACAAGGCGACCCCAAATCCTGTATTCGTGAAGGTTCCTGTTGGGCTAACACAGTCTATTTTGGGAATGGTTGGGTCTGTGCGACAGAAAGAAAATGTGACTTTTTGGGTCTGCTTGTCTTTCATCCAGCCTCGCGTGTAGAGTCGACCTCCCAGCTCCGCTAACTGTCCTGCATGGGAGGGACTTGGAACGGACACCACTTTCTCTGCTTTACCCAGCACCAAATCAACCTTTTGGATGGTTCCTGAAGTCGCTGTATAGGCTACATCTGACACCACTTTGATGCCGTAAGGTGCTTCTGCAACAGAGACCTCTTTGGTGGCTTTTGGTGCTTTTCCTGCGATGTCAAAGATCGCGACTTTCTTTGCATCGCGCAAGCTAACAGCAGCCCAACTGTTGGATAAGGCCACAGCGTGAGGGAAACCCGAAAGAGTCGAGATCTTCTCGGGGATATAGGGACAACCATCATCAACAACACCGTCACAGTTGTTGTCCTTGCCATCGCAAATCTCATCTTTGGCCGCAGTCAGCTGTTTGCAAACGAGCTTTTTTAGCTTCTTGTCGCATGTTTGACGACCGATGGAGCACTCGCCTTTGTTCTTGGTTTTGCAACTTTCCCCCTCTCGTTCGGGGTTATCGACTTTTCCATCACAGTCATCGTCTCTTCCGTTGCATTCCTCTTTGGCGGGGAGGACCTCCCCAACACACTTGCTCCATTTTCCTTTTTGACAAGTCTGTTTGCCTTCTTTGCAGGGGCGGTCTTTGGCGAGGGTGGCGGAAGAGGCGCTGTAGCAGGTTCGTGTGAGGGTCTGACCTTTGTTATCCTCGTCTGTTTTGCCATCACAGTCATTGTCTACACCATCACATCGCTCTGTGGCAGGAAGGACTTGACCTTGACATTCAGCCCACTTCCCCTCACTGGTGCAGGTCTGGCGACCTTTGCGACAACGTCGTCCAGAAGCGATTGTTTCCTTCTTTCCTTCATAACACTCTCGTGTCGCGCCGGGCTGACAGGTCACATTGACACATCCATCTTCATCAACCTGGCCATCGCAGTTATCGTCTTTTTTGTTTTTGCAGATCTCATTGGCACCGGGGTTGATAAGAGGGGCATTGTCATCACAATCGATCGGCGCAAGGAAGCCGTCTTCGTCTTTATCAACTGTCACAGGAAAGCACTTATTTCCTTGACATCCTTGACCAAGAGGACACTCGATACTGAGCCGACAACCCGCGATACATTTGTTGGAGCTGTTGCAGTAAAATCCTGGTCCACAGTCACTACTTTTTTTGCAGCCTTGACCTGACGGGGAGCAACCACTGAGGACCCATCCGAGGCACAGCAACACAGTGCACGCAACCATCCAACCCAACACACGCTTCTTATGATGTATCATCCTTTGATTCACTGAAGATCCTTTTTCGTTCTGGGTTTCGGGGACATCGACCAACATACTTTTTCTAACGCCTCCGGTCATGATTCTCGCCTTGTCATCAGAAAAAAACCTCTTATGTTGTGGGCGTGGGAACCCCCCTCCAGAGTCTACAGTGAAGCGAATGGGGTGGGGGTCGTTGACGCTAGCTCTTGCGGTCTATGGTGATGATTTGCAGATACCGATATTGAGGGTGCCACCTCCAAAGCCCCAACGTGGACGGACACATTTTAAGCCTTTGGCGCAAGTGGTAGGATTTTTGGTGTCGCAAATCCTCATACACGAGGCGCGTCCGGTCGATTGGTCAAGAGCGCACCATGATCCCTGACGGCAGTTCCCTTTGCTATTGCATGATTGACTGCACGCATCACCGTCCTTGACGGTGCCATTGGGGTAGCAAAGCCCGGCATCATCATCAACAAGGATACATTGTTTTCCTGCGTCACAGCCTTTGTTACTCAAAGGATCGCAGCCGTCTGCAGGGATACAGACCTGGTTGGTTTTGTCGCAGAAAAACCCGGAACCACATGTCTGTGGCTGAACATATTTGTTTCCAGGATTACAGCGTTTGCGGCAAAATGACTGCTTATTGCTACCACAGAAGGGAGCCGAGCTTTTTATGCAGAGTGTTTTGACGGTGCAAGGTGTGCCTGGGCCACACGGTTGATTGAGTCCTGCGGGAACCATACACACGGATCGATGGCAGACCTGATCGAGAGGGCAGTCTGTAGAGTCTCCACATCCGATGCGAAACTCGCGGGTGCTCGTGGATTGATTCCCCGATTCATCCTCGGCGTAGACCACAAACTTTTGCTTGCCAAGACCGAAGCGTGTTGAGGCACTTCTCTCTGGAAAGATCAGGGTGATATCAGAGACCAGGTCCTTTTTCTTTCGAGTCAGTAAGGGGATTTTCTTTTTTCCAACTTCGACCCAAAACTCCACTTTTTTGAGACGCTGGTTGTCTGTGATTCGTGCGATGAAGTCGATGGAGTCGCTGAGCACCTCTCCCTGACCAGGGGAGCGAATAAATATCTCTGGTTTAAAGGGATCGATCTTGATGCGGAGCCGGGCGATCTTGCTGAAATTTCCTGCATTGTCTATCGCGCGGGCTGTCAGCAAAATATCTTGCTCGGTTTGGTAGTTTTTGGGTAATTGAACCTTGAGCGGATAGTTGGGTCCAACCTTGGCGATCCAACTGTTCTTTTCGGTGCAACGTTTGGAGGCACTGTTGGGATCAAGTGCACAAGGACTTCCGTCCACCCATAGGCGAACTTCTTTCACACCAAAGCGATCCTTTGCCTCAAACTCCACATCAAACGTACGTCCCAAGAGAAGACCATCGGCAGTTGGACGGGTAAACTTGATGGAGGGTGGGGTGTTATCGATCTTAGGCAGGCACACGATACGCTTTCGATTGCCGCGAGTGTCTATCCCAATGACTGCGATCTCAATGGTGTCTCCCTCTTTTCCATTTTTGGTGGAGATGGGAAATCGAAAGGGTGGG
>JALTMC010000399.1:466-4960 GCA_027005175.1 Myxococcales bacterium | reverse complement strand
AAAAAATAAAGCTCAGCACCCAAGCTCAAAAGATCGACCGAGAAGAAGACTCCTGGCGCATTGAGACAAACAAAGGGACATGGTATGGAAAGTCTCTTTTAATCGCCTTACCAGTCAATAGCTCCCTCCAACTTTTAGGCCACTTTAAAAGACCTCCTCTCCAGAAGATTCCAACATCACGGATCATTAATGTTCTCATGGGATTTACAGATACAGCAACGATCCCTTATGGCTTCGGATACCTGGCCCCCGAGCGAGAAGAGCGTTTTACCCTTGGAGCAATGTTTACTTCACATATGTTTCCAAACCGAGCACCCAAAGGACATGTTCTGATCGAAGCACTGGTTGGTGGCAGAAGGCACCCAGAACGCCTAGAACTCAGCGATCAAGAGCTGATAGACAACGTCTATGCCGACATAAAACAACTCATCGACATGCCAGAGCCTCCGATGTTTACAAAGGTTCTTCGCACAAAGCATGAGATACCTCAATTAGAAATGAAACATACGGAACTTCAACTATGGCGTGAAGCTATCGAAAAAGAACAAAAGAACCTCTACCTCTGTGGCTTCGGATGGGACGGCATCGGAATGAACCCCATGATCAAATCCGCCAAGAAGTCTGCTGAAGCCATTTTACTCGGAGAACAAGCCACACAGAAAAAAGATGATGTAAAACCTGTCTACTTTTAACCTCATAACCCAACACCCATCCATAATGCTATGGGAGCTAGAATCCAAGGCATGTCTATTCACAAAAGGCAAAAAGAATGACAGGTAAGGAAAGTGTGGAGGGGGTCATGAAAGGAACTCTCCATCCTAAAAAAGTGAGTTTACTTTTTGATGGGACTCGTATGCCATGGGAAGCGGGGTCGGGGCACACGAGAGGGATAGACGCGGTTCATGGTGCTAGCGTCGTACATAAACCCATGCTGAATAACCCACCGAATGCTCCCAATATGCTTCAGCTTCTTCAGCGGATTCTTGTCAAAGATCACGATGTCTGCAAGCTTTCCTGGCTCAAGAGAGCCGATATCTTTGTGCAACCCGATATAGCGAGCACCATGCAGAGTTGCTGCACGGAGAACATGATGATTTGACATTCCACCTTGACGCAACGCGAGCATCTCCCAATGATAGCCCAGGCCTTGCAACTGACCGTGAGCACCAAGCTGAACCTGTCCGCCGGCTTGCACAATTTTGTTAGCATATTTGGCGACACGACGATGGTTCCAGTCGTTGTCGTGAACATGAATGGTGGTGCGACGCCCCCGGGCAGCGAGCAAGCGAGGAGGAAAAAATCGCTTGAGCTTTGGGTCATTCCAGATGGCGCGACTTTGAAGAAAAAAGTTCTCTCCAGAGATCCCACCATACGCAACCAACAACGTTGGGGTGTAGCCTGTTTTACTGCGAGCAAATAGCTGTATCACATCCCGATACAAAGGAGTGACCGGCAAAGCATGTTCGATGCCTGTATGACCGTCGAGAATCATTGTCAGATTCATGGAGAGATTGCCTCCACCTTCGGGCACCACAAGAAGCTTTTCTTCGCGAGCTGCCTGCATCACCCACTGACGCTGCTGTCGTGTGGGCTGCATATAACTCTTCACACCCAAAGCCCCCATTCTTTTCATCCGCTTAAGATGCTCCCTGGCCTGCTTTAAATTGTGAATATAAGCCTTCTGAGAGTTCTCAGCACCGTACAAAATAAAACCTGTAGAGAAAACACGTGGACCCACTGTTACTCCTGCACGAATACGCTCTCCCACTGCAAACACAAATCGAGTGGGAGCCGATGGATCAAAAACAGTAGTCACACCATGTGCCAGATTCACATAGTGCTCCCAATGATTCTGCGGATAGATCTGCAACGTCTTGTAATGCAGATGAGCATGAACATCAATGAACCCAGGTGTCGCTGTCTTTCCCTCCATTGCAAAGATTCGACAACCCTTCGGAACCTTCACATCCTTCATCGAACCAACCTGCACAATTTTGGAATGCTTCACCACGATCGTACCGTTCTCAATAATCTCTGCCCCCTTCATCGTCACCAAACGAAGCTTCGTCAATGCCATACAGCCACCCGAACGAGCAACCTGCGTCTTCAACAACAACTTCGTCTCTGTTGGATTCAACTTGGGCTTTTTCTTTCCCTTCCCTCGCCTCAATAGTTTCGAAGACTTTGCTTGCTTCGTGCTCTTCTTTTTCTCTTCCTTTTTTACCTTACCCACAGAAACAGGCCGACTTGTAGGCTTGTTAGCTTTGTTAGCTTTGTTAGCTTTGTCAGCTTTGTCAGCTTTGTCAGCTTTATCAGTTTTGTCGTCATCGTCATCGTCATCGTCATCGTCATCGTCGTCGTCATCGTCGTCATCGGCTTTGTCATCATCGTCGCCATCGTCGCCATCGTCGTCATCGGCTTTGTCGTCATCGGCTTTGTCATCGTCGTCATCGGCTTTGTTATCCTTAACCTTCGACGTTCTTTTGACGGGGCTACACTTTGCTTTCGATTTTTTCTGTCCACGCTTGCTAGCTTTGCGCTCAAATGCAGCAGTGACTTTGCTCCAGGGGAGAGTGTAAAAGGTGTTGCCCAGGCTCCAGGTAAGAAGAGAATGAGGTCCCCATTGTGGCCAGCTACCGCCAATACTGGAGAGTCGCATCACGGGAAGACGGCTTCCTCCCAGACGACTGTCTGTAATACCAAGAGTGATCGACTTCGTCTGTCCTTTGGGAAGGACCGCAACAAAGACCTGATGAAGTTGACGAAACATCAACCAATGTTCATCAGGTGAGACGATCATATCCTCAGCAGCATAGATACTGAGATGTTTGCGCTCCTGCGAACCATCCAGACGTATGGAGCAAAGGGTTGAGTAGCTGCGGGTTTTACGATTTTTTCGACGTGAGAAGTAGATACGTTTTCCATTGCGAGAGAACTGTGGATGTGGCATCCGACCCAACATCCCTCGATTTCGCAACCGAACGACAGGATTGTGTTTTCCTGTGCTGAGATCAACATGCATCACCTCTAGCCAGGGCTGGTATGCGTTGGGAAAGCCACGCATCTCTGCGCCGCTGCCTCGAACATAAACAAGATGTTTCTTGTCGCGAGAAAAAGTTGGGTTGTTATAGTATCCAGGAAATGTTGTAATCCTTCGAGCCTTTCCAACCTTGCCACTGGCAAGGAACGGACGAGTCCACACATGACCCCTCTCTTGATCGGACCAGGTCACATAAGTAAGAGCTTTTCCATCGAAAGAAAATGATGGTGCATAATGCAGATCCTGACCAGGCAGCAAACGATGGGGAGACGTTGCACCAGGCCAGTTTGCGATCCAACTCTGCCCAAGAGCATTCCAAATCACGAAACGACCGGTAGGGTCAAGCTTAACCCAACGCAGAATTTTGGGATAAAAGTGAGATGGATTGATGCGTTTTGTCAGCCGAAGTGCCTTTGTGACTTTCTGTCGAACCTTGGCCACAAAAAGAATGGGTGTTGTCTTACCAGTTTGAACATCGACTTTCCAAAAGTGACCTTTTGCGGAGTACACAATGGTTTTGCTGTTGGAGGTCCAGCTAAAAGACGGGTACGTTCCATTCACCGCGAACCCTTCGTGCTGATCTCTATCCAGATTATCGACCAACAGACTCTCTTTTCCCGTGCGAAGGTCGTGCAAAAGAATCGCTGTCTTTGAGCCTACACGACGAACAATCGCCAGAGTCTTACCATCGGGAGAGGGTGTTGGACAGGAAGCATTGCGCGAGAGGACTCGACGTTTTTGAGTCTGTAGATTGAGACGCTGAATCGTCCAAATCCCCCGATACGGATTGCGATTGTATCGGTGCCTTCCACGGCTCGCAAAGTAGAGATAACGACCATCCGGAGAAAAAGATGGATCATTCGCGTCAGCAATCTTACGGCTATTGGTAAGCTTGATTCCTCTCCCACCCCAAATATGATACTTCCACAGTTCCACAACACCAACACTTCGACGATCTGTGATGCGCTTTCGATGAACCACATACTGGCCATCAGGAGACCAGAACGCCATATTGGCAGAGATCCACTTGGTGCGAGTGACGCGGCGTTTTTTTCCTGTTTTAAGATGGATGATCCACGCATCATTTCCACCACCTCGATCACTCGTATACAAGATAGACTTTCCGTCAGGAGACCAACGTGGCTGAACATCGTACTCCAAACCTTTCGTGAGTTGTTTGGCCCGCCCTCCCGTAATCGGTAGCAAATACAAATCACCCAGCAAGTCAAAGACGATCTGCTTACCATCCGGTGACAAGGATAGATGCATCCAGGTACCTTCTCTGGTCTCAAACTCAATCCAGTCAAAGGGAGGTTCTTTGACCTTACCCCTAGAAACCTCACTCACCCCAGTCGAACGAGAAACTGAAGATGTTGTTGCTGCCGTACCGCCCGATGCTGTGGGTCCATCACTTACAACGTCATCATCCTCATGATCGTGTTGTTTAAATGGCT
>JALTMC010000399.1:0-456 GCA_027005175.1 Myxococcales bacterium | reverse complement strand
CACCTCTGTGCTGTCTTTGAACCAGAAGCGATGGCATTCATGGGAAAGCTCCCAAACCACAAACCCACCACCAAAAGACATAGAGAAGAAAAACACTTAACCGATTTAACATAAGACTGGGGCGTATCGCAAAAACTCCCCACTCGAAGGAAAGATAGACGCATGATAAACTCTCTCAAAAGTAAACTGTTTCAACGATAATGATGAATCATTTCAAACGCACAGTATTCCAAGAAGAAAAAAAGAACAAGAGCCATCTACAAGTTAAAAGTGCATTATAACTACTTATATCGTGACTGAAGCTATCTGTTTAACCCTTTACGGGCATATAGATTTTGTGGAGCACACCGTTCCTTTGTCTTGGGAGCTGATGGTTTTGGAGGCTCCTCCAACGAGGACAGCTTCGTCGCCATCAATTTTATTGCCGATGCCACCACAGAGGCTACTGTTATCACC
>JALTMC010000398.1:3955-17409 GCA_027005175.1 Myxococcales bacterium | reverse complement strand
GGTAAGAGAAGGCATGAATATAGTCCTCCAAGTGTACTGCACTGGTTCTCTCGAGAGAGTTTGCGAAAGTTATGTCTACAATTTGGATTTGTTGAGGTCGCCAGCGGTCGCCCATCCAAATGGCTCAAAGGCGGTCATGCACGCTCTCTCTTAAACCACACATTCGAGGCAATGCCCGGCGGACGCCTCTTTCACCCACTCACACAACTCATCCCCAAAGAGCTTCCAATTCCCTATCCTTCCGAAGACTTGTTCTGGGCACTCTTCCAAAAACAAGAAACATAGAAGGCATTCGCCTGCTCCTTCATCTTCACTTCGGAAGCCCACTCCTCCCTCTGTTGCTATGGACCCCGTCGCAAGGGACGCGAAGATCGCCACGTCGACAAACCAGACAAAAGGGGTTGAAGTGAGTAAACCTTATAAGTGCTCGTTTTGAAGAGCACAGGTAGCCGATACGTTGTGGGACTTACCAAGTAGCGAGTGTTGTATTTTCGACTCAAAACCCTCAGCTTTTTAAGAGAGAGGCCTCGGTAACGACGCTCCATCAGTTCTTGCTGTTTTTTCGCAGAAGCTTGAGGGATCTCACCAAGAATTTCGCTGATTCGAAGGCGCCATTCCGCTAACTTATCGTAACGAATCGCCCACCAGCTAGCAATTTGACCTCGTTGAGAGAGAAAGATACTGTCACCCCGCCAAGGTGGAGCGATCATCATCGCATCCTTTGGAGTGTTGTGTTTGATCCATTGAAAGGATCGGGCAGCCGGATCTTTGTAGGTGGCATAGTAACCACGATTGAGGTTGATGCGATCGACAAACTGACCAAAGGTGTTGCCAAAGCCCAGCAACCCCAGAAGACCGATGACCGCAGTGACTGTGCCCAACGGGTGTTCACGGTGAAAGAGAAAAGCGTGCATAATTTGTAGTAAAAAGAGCAGCGGTACAAGTAACGGAAAGAGTCGGAAGGGAAAATAACGAAGCAATGTATACTGACCCGTGATTCTCCAGAACAAACCAAGAGCAAAAAAGAGGCCGAGAAACAGTTGTATATAAAAAAGAAATCGAAGCACCTTATCACTTCGATGGTCGCGGTAATAAAGCCAGGAGAATCCAAACAATAGGTAGGTAAATACGATATCACGGCGTGCCCAGGAAAGCGGATCAAAGTGATGATGAGAGTGAGTGAGTGTAATAAACTTCCAAATTTCAGGATCACTTGTACCTCCCTGGCCAAGCAGAAGAAAGATGCTGATAGCCCCTGGTAATGCCGCAAGAAAAACCAGTCCCGCGAGTGTGCTAAGCTCGCGCCATGATTTGTGCTGAAAGAGCAGACTAAAGCCGATGGCAAGCCCACCGGAAAGCCCGACGGCGGGATGAAAGCTGAAGCTCAAGCCAAGCAAGAGCGAGCCAAGGTATCGTCGTTCGCGCAAGAAAGCATTCAGAGAATAGATGAAGAAGAGATAACCAAGAGACTTCGCCTCAAAGCCCCCAATCATCCAACTGCTAGCAACAATGGATTGGCCCTTGAGCAGCCATAGAGCGACCGCAAGGCTCGTCATCCAAGGAGGAATACGCAAACGTTCACCGAGCCGTTGAAAGCCCAGCGCAAAGAGAACCCAGCAACCAAGGCGACCGAGCCAGCCCACCCACTCAAGCGGCATCACCAAGGCAAAGAGACCAAAGGTCATATTGAAAACAAGATGTTCATACCAGGGACCCGAGAGCGTCCAATCACTGCTCATAAAACTAGGATTGTACTGTTTGACCAGGCAAGGAAGATAGAGGTACTCCGTCAACGGCTCAGGCACAGGCGCACCATGAGTCACAAGGATAAACAGAAAAAGCCCAAAAACATTAACGCGAGGGTTGAGAAGAAGACGATAAATCCAAAGGGCCGATCGCTCAATAAAGTTTAGTGGTTCCAATGCATTTCATCTCACCTGTGAAAGATCCTCAGAAAATATCCCCGCCGTGTTTTGCAGTATAACACATCAGAAAACATCCAAACGTTTCGAAAAACCAACAAAGGTCTTTTGACAAAAACAAGCCTCATCAGCTTATGCCTTGTCGAAACACACGATCGAGTGCCTCTCGACAAGAAAATACTTCTCCCTCTTATCAAGAAAATGCTTCTCCCTTTTATCAAGATTGAGAAAAAGATTTACATCGATTCTCAACTTTGGTAGAGATCTCTCTGAAACAAGGGTGAACGATCCACCAAAAGCACCTTTTCCCTATATTGTGCAATGATTGTGCTTGTGCAATAGAAGGTAGAAGGAATGAGTAACACCGGAGTCACACCGGTAATGAAGGAGTCACACCTGCAATGATGGTATGAGTCTTGCTGGGCTGCGACTCCAGTTTGATTCCAGTTCGGATATTCCATAACAAACAAGGAGAACACGATGAAGCGTTTTATGTCTTATGTTGGATTGGCTACAATGGCAGGTATGCTTGTGCTTACAGGTTGCAAAAAGGGAAAGAAAACAACCCCTAAAAAAGTAACCCAAAAAACAAAGACTCCTACGGCGAGAAAAGCTCCAGCCGCAGCAGGCAACTGGACAATGAAAGCTTATGAGGTAGTTCGAGTAGCACTTGCAGCCGACAATCTGGCAGACGCTCAAAAAGGAGCAAAGGCTCTCGCAGAAAAGGCCAAGGGCAAAGCAGCCTTCAGCAAGATCGGAGAAGCTGCAAAGAAGCTTGCAGGAGCCAAAGATATTGCCAACGCACGTTTGGCTTTTGGTAACTTATCCAAGAATCTTATCGCCTATATCTCTGCCAACCCCAAACACTCGAAAGGTGTAACCGCTTACGAATGCCCCATGGCGAAAGGCTACAAAAAATGGCTGCAAGCCGATGCCAAAATGGCCAACCCCTATATGGGTAAAAAGATGTTGACGTGTGGAGGAAAGACAAAGCTCTCTCTCTAACCCGCCCCATTCCCGAACATCCTACTGTTCAGGCTTTGCTCGCTGTCGCGACGAAGGATACGAATCATCCAGGAAGGCCCTCCTTACCACAGAGACAACCGTCAACGACCCCCACCCCATCCGGCCTTCGTCCTGTCGGCTCTGCCGGACCCGCGTTCCGGAGGGGGCTTCCACGCCCACAACATAAGAGGTTTTTTTCTGATGACCAAGCCCAAAGTATCCAGAAGAAGATTTATTCGTGGTTGTGGAGTAGCGGGAGCTACCATTGTGCTCACAGGACAGCCGCTACAAGGCTGCTCTTCTCTTGAGACAGAACACAACAGCGAATCGCAAGAGGAGGCTCTACCACATCGTGAATCAACTTCAAAGGATGCTGGCTCCGAGCAGATTGTCGTTGAAAAAGACTCTCAGCCTACCGAAGAAGCTCCGCGAAAGATCACTCTCAATCTAAACCACTATCTTATTCTCAAATCTGTGGGAGGCAGTGCCATCATATCAGGGGCTGCTGGTGTACTTCGAATCCTCCATCGTACACAAGGGGTGTTTCAAGCGATCTCCCTGGTTTGTCCACATCGAGCCTGTGTTGTTGGATGGCAAAAGGAAGACAATCGCTTTCGTTGCTCCTGTCACGGCGCAAGCTTTGATGCAAACGGAGGCCTCTTACGAGGCCCTGCCCGACGTGGCCTCAGCACCTTCAAAACCGAATACCTCCCTCAAGAAAACAAGCTCTACATCTTTTACTAACTCCCACTCCAACAAGGAGTTCAGCCACGTTTTCTGCACACAGAAGAAGACCATTTACGATCCTACGGGGCCTTACAGCCTGTAAAAGAGATGGACATAGCGAAATCTCCTGCATATTCATGGGACGTCTCCTGTGTATAGAACAACTTACCCTTCAGGGAAAACCAAATGTTTGAGCCGACTTCAGTCGGGTTTTTCTTCCTTAGAGTGGAGGTTTTAGCCCCACGAAGAACCACGTTTTCTGCACACAGAAGAAGACGATTCATGGTCATTTTATTTTCATCATACTATCTCGGCCATCGTGCATAGCTGCTCAAACACTGTCAGAAGCCCGTCATAACAAGCACAGGTTAGTTATACTTAGCACCTTCAAGGATCCAGGCTTGGATTTTCAAGATATCAAACCAGGGAAGATTTCCCATCTTTTTCCCCACAGGAGGAGCCTCCTCTACCATCTTTAAATAAAATAAGCTTTTTTGTGGTTTGTATGGAACGAGAAGCAGCCACTTTGAGTTTTGTGAGCTTGGCCTTAAATACAGGTATTGGTAGATGCTCTTTGGTTCAAGAACATTGATGGCAAATCGACCGGCAGAACTCCCATGGCAATGGACGTTGTTGCAAAAGTATCGATCAAGCAAAGGAATAATATCCTTCTGGAAAGAGTATCTCTTCGCTGAAAAGGAGCTATCAAAAGTTCTCAGTAAAAACTCTGGAGTCAAGAGTTCAGATGCTATCCGTTTATCGGGGCTGGAAGAAGCATCTGGTGTATTCATTCTGGTTCTCTCAGGTGCAGATGTCGCCTGATAATTGGTGGGGGAATCAGCACACGAACTCATACAAAAATACAAAAAGCATACCCATCCAACTCGAACCCAAAAGCTGACATATTGTCTTTTATATCTCGATATGACTCTGACAGATCTCATCATCCCTCTGCATGTTACAGACTTCTTATCCATCTCTTTTTAAACCACCTATCCGTTTCAAAAACAATGTGGTAGCATAAGGGCTGCAGCAGCAACACACCACAGAGTGCGTTGTACGCTTACATACTATCACTTATGTCACACATCCCCCAAAGCATCAGGATTCCAAAGTATGAAGGGGCCTTATACAACACTATACCGCAGCAGGACACCTCAATGAAAAGCAAAGAAAACAAAAACACACCACAAGAATGGAAGCGCCGTGATGTACTCATACGTCTCTCATCAGGACTTGGCCTGGGAATTTTGGGAGTACCTCTTTGGAAGTTCACGGGGTGTCAGATAGCAACAAACAACCTGCAAGACGGCCCACAAACGGGCGAGCGAGGTCAACGTCAAGAAGCACGCCCCACCTCTGGAAGGTCTAGCACAGAGCATGGACAAGGGCAAGATGCCTCCGAAACCTCTTCTCTCCCAGAGCGAGCTGAATTTCCAACGGAGCCGACCCCTGAGATGCTGTCGGATCATGATGAACCTGTGTTTGAATCCCAAGCCTGTCGAGCAACGGAAGATAATATTGAAGGGCCATTTTACCGGGCCAATGCCCCCTGGCAAACCCAGCTTGTAGGGCCCAAAGAGCCCGGAACGTTGTTGACGATATCTGGGGTCGTATACGGTCCTGATTGTCGTACGCCTCTGCCCAATATCACTGTGGATGTATGGCATGCCAATCATAAAGGCTCTTACGACAACGACGGCCGAGACGACCCACCCAACAATGCATTTCACTTGCGAGGTCGAATGCGGACCAATGCACAAGGTCAATACGAGTACAAAACTATCGTTCCCGGCCGATACCTTAATGGTGGTACCTATCGACCATCTCACATTCACTACAAAGTGTATGGCCCCGGACACAAAACCTTGACAACACAGCTTTATTTTGCAGGAGACCCCTTCATCAAAGGAGACTCCTTTGTTCGCCCCTCTCTCATCATTCCCCTTCAAGGAGACGACAAAAAACGCCAAGGAGTCTTTCCTATTGTACTCCAACAAACCTAACCATCATCTCATTTCGAAACATTCTGCGGCAAGCGACAAACGACCAATACCAATAGAAGTAACAAGGAATGTATCTTGGGAAGGGAAGCCTTGGGGAAGGTATCTTGGGAAGAAAAGAGGAGAGTTTTGAAGGAGAAGGGAGTGCTCCCATTTGAAGCGAGGTGACCTTTTAGCGTCGTCGGTACGTTCGGCTACTTCGTCGGTACGTTCGGTTGCTTCGTCGGTACGTTCGGTTGCTTCGTCGGTACGTTCGGTTGCTTCGTCGGTACGTTCGGTTGCTTCGTCGATAACTTCGATGAGTATTCCGTCGGTACGTTCGGTTGCTTCGTCGGTACGTTCGGTTGCTTCGTCGATAACTTCGATGAGTATTCCGTCGGTACGTTCGGTTGCTTCGTCGATAGCTTCGATGAGTATTCCGTCGAAATGTTCGGTTGCTTCGTCGGTAGCTTCGATGAGTATTCCGTCGAAACGTTCGGCTATTTCGTCGGTAGTTTCGATGAGTATTTCTTACAGCACGACGATAAGCATGTCTGCGTGCACGACGGTAGCTGTTTCTTGCAGCGTGACGATAAGCATGTCTGCGTGCACGACGGTAGCTGTTTCTTGCAGCGTGACGATAAGCATGTCTGCGTGCACGACGGTAGCTGTTTCTTACAGCGTGACGATAAGCATGTCTGCGTGCACGACGGTAGCTGTTTCTTACAGCGTGACGATAAGTATTCGAGTAGATGCTATGGCCGACATAGGAATTGTGATTATGAGCCCATGTGGTCATTGGAATGGTCAAGAATATGGTCAAACACAGGAGAAAGAGCTTTTTACGTCCAAGCATGGTTTCTTCCTTTCTTTATGTGACAAAGTAACTTCAAAGAGAAAGCCAACACTCTGTGATTGGCTCGCTGGCAACCTGCCAACAGTCAGCCACCATAGCAAGAAGTATACCACAATAAAAGAAAAATATCCAAACTCAATACAACCAAACGCAAACACATAAGATTCTGACATCTATAATATGACTCGCTCGAGCAACCTAGTTGGTTTCTTAGGAGAGCTACTCCAATGATAGGATGCTACCTACTCCAGAGTCATGCAGAACTGAGCATCCTTTTCTCTATTTTGAGAAAATCTCTTGCACATAAGAATTAGTCGTGTTAAGGTCTTCTCATATGGGTTCATATAAGCAGTACGAACAAACATCATCGATAGATTTTAGTTTATTCATCCCCTCACATACACAATACGAAATACAGGCATCAAAGAGTGATGCCTCAACGTGGATGTTTACCTTCGATATAGCAAAGGAGTTAAGTATGATTCGTTTTCTTGCATTTGCACTGATGGGATTTGTCATTAGCTGTATTCCATTTCAATCACCCAATGTATCGGCAGGACACCCCCCCCGACCTCGTCGAACCACCTACACGGTTAAGGTTTACAACCACACAAACCACTCCATTGTAGCAGACTGCAATGGAATAACCGGACATTGGATAGGAAGGCTTCATCGACACGGCTCGACATACCGAGCCCGCCGCCATATCTTTCGCTTTCGCTCACTTCGCAGAAGCTTACGAATGGATTGTATCGCCTGGAATCGCCATGGAAAAGTCGTCGGTCAAATCAATGTAACTATCCCAAGAACTCACCATCACAAAGTCTGGAATATTAGGCCAGCACATAATCACGAACATTGATAGAAATGATGACCACATCCAGCTTGGCCTAGCCTAGTGGTCATGGCCTCCACCATGGTCATGGCCTCCACCATGGTCATGGCCTCCACCATGGTCATGACTTCCATGGTCGTGGCTCTCGTCTTTGTTCGGTTTCTTTTTTGTTGCTTTGGTTCTTTGGGTCACAGACGCTTTTTTTGTCGAGACTGTAGCTTTCTTCAGACATCCTACCCATAGAAGAGCACCAAGAAAAAACACCAGTAGCAAAGATATCTTGTTTCGCAACATCATGATCACTTTTCTCCTACTATCACAGTTTGTTTTTGTTCTTCATCATGACATACCTTATGGCATGCCTGCTTCAAACCACTTCACAATACGTACTCGTTCCCCATCCGTAGGCTTTGCTCCATTGCCAACAGGAAACTGACCTGGAGGTGGCCACTGTCCACAGCCCGAAAGCTTTTGTCCACGAGGAGCCACACCACAGCGCGACTTTGCAGCAAAGGATTTAACATCCTTTAGCAAATTAAAGTTTTTAGGGGATCGGGAATGACACATCACACAATACTTTTTGAAAAATCCAGCAGAATAGTTTGCCCAAGTTGTCTGTGGGGCCTTCTCCACCACCGGCTCAGGAGTTGACTCAGGAGTTGACTCAGGAGTTGACTCAGAAGAGGCTTCCTGTTGTTGAGTTTCTAGTAGAAAAGACTCTTTGTTTCCCTCACCACTGTCCAAAATGGAGGCTGAACGCTCACTGTTGTTTTTTTCATCAAGAGTATTGGATTCTCCTCCAGAGCAACACAAAAAACCAAAACCAACAAAAGCAACATAAGAAAAAGCTAGCAACAAACGCATAAAAAATACCCCTTCGTATTTTTCAGAAAAAGCCCTTAAACTCCCTTGTCACCACCATCTTCTCAAAGAAGCGGAAATACAGGGGCTTTGCAACGGCTTCAGCCAAGAACAAAATGACGTGTGAAAGAATATCACAAACAGTACTGTGAAGTGATATGGTCAAGGTGTAAAGAAAAAAGGAGAAACCCCCATAAAAGCAGGGGCTTCAAAAGACTTCAACCTTGAGATCTATCTCAATTAGTGGTCGTGGCCTCCGCCTTTTCCATGGTCGTGGCCTCCGCCTTTTCCATGGTCGTGGCCTCCGCCTTTTCCATGGTCGTGACTCCCACCTTTTCCATGGTCGTGGCCTCCGCCTTTTCCATGGTCGTGGCCTCCGCCTTTTCCATGGTCGTGGCTTCCACCTTTTCCGTGTCCGTGATTTTTGCCTCTTCCTTGTTCATGGCTTCCGTGATCATGTTTTCCACCTTTTCCATGGTCATGGCTTCCGTGATCATGTTTTCCACCTTTTCCATGGTCATGGCTTCCGTGATCATGTTTTCCGCCTTTTCCGTGGTCATGGCTTCCGTGACTGTTCTTCCCTGATGATGGCAAGATCTCTAGGCTTAAGATACGAACAATACCTTTCCCTTGAAAATAGAGTCCAGCCGCTCCGGGTTTTCCTAGCCCACCATGACCATGAACAATGGTGCGCAAGTCAAGAAAGCCTTTGTGGTGGCCGCCGTAGCCAGTCACAGTCATCACAAAAGAGCGATCCTTTGGAAGAAGACACTGTGCTGAATCGAGTTTTTGATTTCCCTTCTCTAAAAGTTTGTAGAGATAGGCTTTCTTCTCCGTTGAGCATGAAAACAAGAAAGCTTGTTTACTAGAATAAGCGTGGTGAACAAGACCCACAGTGCCCTTAAATGTGTCAAGTTGCAGTCGGGCTCGAACTTTAAGGTCTCCAAAGTTACCAGGCAAAACCAGAACAGCTCGACCAGAGATCTTAAGACCAAGGCCTTTTTGACCGCCTTTGGGTGCTGCAACAAATGCACTATCATCGGAAGATCCTGAGACATAGCGAAGGATCGTACCAAACGCTTTTTGGTCTGTTGGCAGAGGTCGCCATGCAAGAGCACCGCCCTTTAATTTTTGAAACCCTGTTTGCAGTGTGTTTGCTTTCCCGTTGGTTGGTGATTGTCCCGAGGATAGAGTGCCTTTTGCAACTCCAACTCCATGACGATAAACCAGGGCTCCCCCCCGGTCTCCTGTCTGAAATAACATATACTGTCCAACAAGTGCCACAATCAAAAGAGTGGCACGCCACGGCAGCAAACCTAGCTCCATCTCATTTCGCTGAATCCACGCCAGAAGGAGACGCCCTAGTAAGAGAACACCAAAGACAAGCAAAGTCTTAAACGCCCAATCGCTATGAGAATTAATGGCAGCTTCAATCACAGGAGTAGACTCACCGAGTAAGTCTGCTGCTTGTAGCCCCGCGAAATAAGAAGCGATTCCTCCCATCACTCCCAGAAAGTAGAGAGTGGCAGCAGCACGATCAAACCAGGTTTGCCGGCGAAAGATCAAAGCTCCGAAATCAAAACAAAGAGCGATCATAAAAAGAGCGATCGGAAAGTGAATTAGAAGTGGATGTAAATTGGGAAGAGCTGTCCATGTTTGTAACCAAGAAATCACAGTGAACCTCCTGCGATGGCTGAGAGTCGAGCGATTGCAATTGCTCGTAGTGTTCGAAGCTTCACAAGTTTGAGTTTCTCTTTGTAAAGAGTCCTCAAGTTTGTAAGCAGTGTAAGAAAGTCAATGCGATCCACCTGATAGCTACTTAAAGCGGAGCGATAGGTTTGAAAAGCAAGAGGGATCACTTGACGACGATAGATTACTATTTGTCTGTCATATTGACGCATCTGGGTGGTTGCGATACGAATACTTTCTCGGATCCGTGTCTGAGCCTCCAGCAAGCGACTCACCGCCAACTGATGTCGTGCCATCGCTTCTTTCACCAGCCCATAACGAGCAGCATTTCCCCACGTGGGAAGCGCAACTTTAACACCCAAGGTCAAAAAGGGTAAGCCCTTATCGACCGTATTAGGAAATCGCTGGCGAATTCCAAGTTGAACGGATACATCAGGCCAATATCGAATACGAGCAAAGGAGAGCAAAGTACGAGACTGTTTTGCAGAAATACGCCATCGCTTTACAATTCCACGCTCCTTGGAAGCCTGCTTGTAGATCGCCTTCCGAGTAGGCGGTGCAGCCGGATCAAGCAGCACCGGAGCTTGACCTGACAACCCTGAAGAAGAGCCTAAAAGACGCGCCAACTGATGACGTTTGACTCGCTCTTGAGACAATAATGTTAGCATCCGATTCCGAATAAGTGACTGCAGGGTCCAGGCTTGCAGATAATTCTGTCTTGTGGCCTTACCCACAGAGTATTTAATCCTCGCCACCTCTGCCGCCTGTCCTGTGACGTTATACAGTTCCTTCTCTGTGTTCAGGGCTTCACGAAAATAAGCCAGCCAAAGAACAGCCACCTTCACACTCAAATGAATCCATACCGTCTTTTCTCTCACGTCTTCTTTCAACATCGCGGTGGTAAAGCGAGTCAGCTTCTTTTCTAACCCCAGCCGCTTCAAGATGGGAAAGCGTTGAGAGACAGTATATTGGATACCCGTCATGGGTGTTATCGTTGGGTTAAAGGTTGGAAGAGGAAAGTTATTGGCTTGAATTCCGACCTGCAAATCAGGCCACGCCCCTGCCTGCTTTTCTTTCTGTCGAAATACCGAAACAAGGCGACGCATCCGTGCTAACGTTGGATTACGACGTGTCACTTTTTTCAACAAAGAAGACAACTGTATGGGCGCAGTTCCATAAGCAGGAAGAGAAGGCAACGCCACCTTTTCAAGCTTGGTCACGCCTTGACTGGACGGTTTCCGTTTTACCGGAGGTACCGCACGAGCTGCATCCTTCTTTTTATGGATATCACCTTTTTTTCCAGGAGAAGAAGTCTTCTTTGAAGCAGCATATCCTTGAGAAGACAACAGCCCCCCCACCAGAAAAAAGAAGACCCTGAGAAAAGGCAACGATTTGTTTTCAATAAGACTCATTATACAATCCAACTATGTTATGCACCAGCAGGTGCAACCGATACATGTAGTATATAGTGTTGCGAGTACAGCAGGTGAAGTGCAGTACATTATGTTGTGGCAAGAAGTTTACTTCGGCGGAGTTCTCTTTTTTGCTCTCGCTTAAACTTCCTCTCTTGGTGCCAACAGAACAAAACGGGAACCACAAAGAGAGTGAGAAGTTCGACGAGCATTCCTCCAAAGGAAGGAATCGCCATCGGAATCATAATGTCAGAGCCGCGACCACTGGAAGTGAGAATGGGAAGCAAAGCCAGAATCGTAGTCGCAGTGGTCATCAAACAGGGCCGGATTCGACGAGATCCGGCTTCCACCGTAGCCTGACGAATCGCTTCAATGCTGTTAAGATTTGCCTTTGCAAAAGACTGATCCAAATAAGTTGCGACAACCACTCCATCATCGGTTGCAATACCAAAGAGTGCAATAAAGCCCACCCAGACAGCAACACTCATATTAAAAGAATGGATTGTAAAGACCTCTCTCATGGAAGATCCCAAGAAAGAAAAGTTGAGAAACCAGGGTTGTTGGTACAACCAAAGCATCACAAATCCACCGGCCCATGCAACCATAATACCGCTAAAGATAAAGCCCGTAACTGCTGCAGAACGAAATTGCAAATACAAGATCAGAAAGATCAGGAACAAAGCCAAAGGTAAGACTAACATCAAGCGTTTTTCAGCACGCACTTGACTCTCATAAGTACCTGAAAAGCGATAGCTGACACCTGCTGGTATTTTAAGCTCTCCACTTTTGATCTTACTCTTTAAAAATGTTTTGGCTGCCTCAATCGTCGCAACTTCACCGTATTGTTTGTTGCGATCAAATACAACATAAGCCACAAGAAAAGTATCCTCACTTTTTATCACTTGCGGACCGCGAACATACCTTAATTTGGCAACTTGAAACAGAGGGATTTGTACTCCTTTGGATGTCGCGATCATAATCTTCTGCAACGACTGTATATTGTTCCGTAATTCACGCTGGTATCGCAACACAACAGAATACCGTTCACGCCCCTCAATCGTAGTCGTGACAACACTTCCGCCAATGGCCATCTGTATGACTTTTTGAACTTGCGATAACATCAGTCCATACCGTGCGATAGCTTTACGATCGATGATAAACTCAAGATATGGCTTTCCAATCACACGATCAGCCAGAACCGTTGCAGGCGAAATATGAGGGATCTTCTTGAGTAATTTCTCCAGGTCTAGGGCGACCTTCTCAATCACCTTGAGCGATGGCCCCTTGACCTTGATTCCCATAGGAGCCCGCATACCGCTTTGAAGCATCACAAGACGTGCTCCAATCGGCTGCAAGTGTGGAGCACTCGTAGTCCCCAACAACTTGGTCGCTTTGACAATCTCACCCCAAATATCTTTGGGAGTATTGATATGCTTTCGCCACTGTCGGATCTTCTTACCATTGGGTCCAATCCGATATTTTGCTTTGTAATGAACCACGGTTTCCACCATAGAAATGGGCGCAGGGTCCAGTGGACTCTCAACACGACCGATCTTACCCACTGTAGTCGTCACCTCGGGAACCGATCGTATCATTCGGTCAAGCTTGCTGATCATATCAAGAGCCTCACCCATTGAGGCATGAGGCATGGTGGTCGGCATAAACAAAAAGGAGCCTTCGTCCAGATCAGGCATAAACTCCTTCTGAAGGCCAGGGAAGGCGTGCTTCATCCTTACCCACAAAGAGTTCCCTCGAATGGACTTCTCCAAGGAACTCATCTTACGAAGCCCTCCCTTTGATGTGACCTTGTTTTGCGTAGAGGTCGTAAGAGCCGTTGCACTTTTGGGAATCCACCCAAAAACCCCCTCAAAGCCAAGCCAGATCATCCCTCCAAATAAGATGAGACAAACAGGAGCAACCAGGAATAGAAATTTATGCCGAAGAAACCATCGAAGAAGCCGGGAGTAACTACGCCGAAAGAGTTCAAAGCTGAAAAGTAGTCCACCCATCACCACAGCGACAAAGATCAAGTTCGTTAGATAGCTTTTTTCATGACCAAGAGGCACCCACTTCCAAGTTAAAACAGCTCCTGCTGCGAAAACGGCAAGACTATTTCCAGACCACAGTAAAAGCTTTACCCAACGCTCTGGGAGCCACTGAACAAGC
>JALTMC010000398.1:0-3945 GCA_027005175.1 Myxococcales bacterium | reverse complement strand
GTAGGAAGCAAATCCGCCAATGAGGGCCCCCAACCACCACCACGTTTGAAGCCCAACCCACAATCCTCCCAACAACAAGAAGAGGCTGCCAGAGGTTTGCCAGAGCTTTCGCTTTTGCGTACGCTCTTCCTCTGGCAGTCCCGGCTTGTGAAAGAGTAAATGCGCCAACGGTGGAAGAACAAAGAGAGCAACCAATAAAGAGGATATCAGTGCAAATGTCTTGGTATACGCCAGGGGTCGAAAGAGCTTTCCTTCAGATGCTTCCATGGTAAATACAGGAAGGAAACTAATAACAGTGGTGCTCACTGCGGTGAGGATCGCACTACCAACCTCAGCAGTAGCCCGAAAGACCGCATCCTTTGCGCTCTCACCCGGCCTTAATCGGTCGAGATATTGAACAATATTTTCACTGAGAACAACCCCCATATCCACCATCGTCCCGATGGCTATCGCAATACCTGATAGTGCTACAATATTTGCATCGATTTTAAACTGCTTCATCGCAATAAAGCAAAGAAGCACAGC
This sequence comes from Myxococcales bacterium, assembly GCA_027005175.1. GTDB lineage: Bacteria > Myxococcota_C > UBA6777 > UBA6777 > UBA6777 > M3003. The sequence goes on along the minus strand of JALTMC010000398.1, from coordinate 3,420 downwards.
CACAGGCAAGGTTCCAGAGATCAGTAGGGAGCTTCGAAAGTGCATCAGCATCACAAGTACCACCAGGATGGTCACAAGGATTTCCAATGTGATCGCCTCTTCCAAAGTATAGAGCGTCTCCTTAATCAACTTGGAACGATCGTAAAAGGGAACAACCGTTACTTTTGAGATCCGACCATCTTTGAGTTTGCGACTGGGAAGTCCCCCGGAGATCTCCTTGATCTTGGCCTTCACATTTTTAATCACCTGAAGAGGATTCGCTCCATACCGAGCAACAACAACACCACCAACCACCTCGGTCCCATCTTTATCAATAGCACCTCGGCGTGGTGCGGGTCCCAAGGTGACTCTGGCAACATCCTTAATCATAATCGGAGCCCCTTTTCGAGCCCGAATCACCGTATTTTTGATATCATTGATATTCTTCAGATAGCCACGGGCTCGTATGATATACTCAACACTGTTAATCTCAATCGTACGCGCTCCAACCTCTTGGTTCGACATCCGAACCGCTTTGTATAGCTGCTGAAGAGAGATACCGTGAATACGCAGTTTATCAGGGTCAACATCGATCTGATACTCTGGAACAAAGCCGCCAATCGGTGCGATCTCAGAGACCCCATCCACAGCCTGAAGTCCGTATCGAACATACCAATCTTGTATCTTTCGCAGCTCGTAGCGATCCCAGCCCCCTGCAAGCTTCCCTTTTTTGTCGCGCCCCTCCAAAGTATACCAAAAGATCTGCCCTAAACCTGTAGCATCAGGTCCTAAAGCGGGCTGAGTGTCGTTGGGTATCGTATTCGGAGGCAAACTGTTGAGCTTTTCCAGAACACGAGACCGCGACCAGTAAAAGTCGATCTCCTCCTTAAAAATAAGATAAATCGAGGAGAACCCAAAGAAGGAGTAACTTCGGACAGTTTTCAGCCCAGGAACCCCCATTAAGGCTGCTGTCAAAGGGTATGTAATCTGGTCTTCGATATCCCTGGGAGAGCGCCCAGACCATCGTGTAAAGATAATCTGTTGGTTCTCTCCCAGATCGGGAATCGCGTCGACAGGTACAGGGTTACGAGGAAGGTCACCCAGATTCCAATCAAAGGGGGCAACCAATACCCCCCAACCTGTCAGCATCAAAAGTACCAAGATAACAAGAAGTTTGTTATCCAAACAAAACCGAATCAATGGATTAAGCCAACTGCTTTCCACTTCCTGCGTATCTGTAGTATCGTTGTTGTTATTCATCCCCATCCGTCCTTTTTCAATATGCTTCAGAAAAGAAATCCCACATCAGTCCACAAACGACCTTTCGCATTCAGGAAGCTCATGGATCGCCAAAAAACCTACGCTCCACTCAATGTCTATGGGATTTTTTCTTCTGTATTCGAGATGAAAAGCGACGTTTTATAGATCCGCAATAAGCCATTTTGGTACCGAAGAAAGAGTTTCGCACCTGCTTATCTTGTGGTTGAAGCCAGGATGCTCCCTTGCTATTAAAGGCCATGGGGCAATAGGTCTCAAACATGGGTTTTTTCTCAACATGCCCAAAGATAAAGACAAGCTGTAACATACCTTTGGAAAGTGTTCCAAAGCCGATTCTGATCTGCGCAAGCCCCTTCTTCTTCTGGGCCAATTTAAGACCCTCTTTCAACCTCTTTCGTATGCTTCTCCAACGACGACGCATCCTTCGTGGCAAAAGTCGATACCGACGACGCCGCAACTTCCGCTGCAATCGATGAATCGCCTTCTCTGCCCCCTTTAGGTCGTCTTTAAATAGAGCATGCTGAAGGGTAAAGTACGCCTTGTACAAAGAGGAGAGGCTTCGCAAGAATCGATGAGGAGCCTTCACAGGCTCTGCCCCCCTCCCGATATACGTCGCCTTCACGGAACCACAGGCGAGCATCTTCTTGCCAAAAAATGGATTCCGGATTCCTTTTTTGGTTTGTAGCCAATAGGCTCCTTTGTTATTAAATGCCATAGGACAAAAGGCCAGATAGTAAGACTTCATCCCGACATGTCCGATCTTACGCTCTAGCTCGATCATAGCCTGCGACAAACGCCCGAATGTCTTTCTTTGCTCTTCAATCTTTGCTTGTTTCGCTCCACGAGATACAATCCCAAACAAACGACTGCGTTGCCTCGCCCACTCCGTTCGCGCTTTTCCTTTCAAAGAGCGGAACCTCTTCAATTTTTTACGAAGAATTCGAAACGACTTTTGAACCGTCTTTGGATCATCCTTGGTCAACGCTTTTGTCAAAGCAAAGTAGGTCTCGTAAAAGGGTGCTAGCTTCTTCAGTGTTTTTCGAGATAAGCTCGGACGCTTGCCCACTTTTGTATAATCTTCTTTTTCCTCTTTGGCAGAACCACTCATCATACTGGGACGCGCTTTAAGCTGTAGCTCACTGTCGATCTTAAAGGCCCCATTACTCACGACTCTCTCACCAGCCTTAAGACCTTTGAGCACAACATAATAAGGACCAGCCTGTACACCTAGGACCACTTCACGACCTTCATAGGTAGGCTTCTTCTTCTTGGGAACCTCAACATATACAACAGCACGCTTACCTGTAAGCAGGGGGGCAGACTCCGGAATCACAAGAGGATCTCGATTATCACCCTCTTTTCTTTTCTTCATCCGCTCTAATCGCATCCCACAAATCGGACATCTCACTCGACGCTTTCTCACAATCTCCGGATGCATCGGGCAGACATATTTCCCTTCCCGATCTGGTGTTCGAAGCTCTCCTGCCGCATTCAAAGACACATAGACAATACCCTGCACAAACATCTCAGGCTTGAGCAAACCCTCTTTGTTGGAAGCATTAACTCGAACACTTACCGTTCTCGTTTTGCTGTCTAACACAGGATCAATATAAACGATCTTACCTGTGAAGGTATGCCCCGGCATCGACAGCGTTTTAAAAGAAACACTCTGCCCCACATGAAGCCAGGGAAGATCCCGCTCATACGCATCAAACTTGATCCAGACCTTGCTCAGATCTGCGATGGTATACAAAGGCGTCCCTGTCTTAACATACATCCCCTCTAACGCTTTCTTCTGGATCACAATGCCACCAAGAGGTGCATAGATGTTGATCCGATCCACCGAGGAACCGCTCTTTTCAATCCTCCGGAGTTGCCACCGCTTCACCCCCAGAAGCTGAAGCTTACGGCGTGCTGCGGTCAATCCCAAACGGGCAGTCTGTCGTACAAGACGCCCCCCTCTTCTCGCCCCACGCCAGGCTTTCAGAGCCTGCAAAAGCTCCTGCTGTGCCGCCAATAACTCGGGGCTATAGATCTTAACAAGGTGGTCACCTCGTCGCACTCGCACCCCTGTATAGTCAACATACATCCGCTCCAAACGCCCCGGGATCCAGGCCGTAATCGTTTTCACCAAAGTTTCATCGTAAGCAACCTTACCGATCA
>JALTMC010000397.1:6944-17413 GCA_027005175.1 Myxococcales bacterium | reverse complement strand
GACATGCGCTACTTGCGATCCAACCAATCCTCGATGCTTTCTTTTGCTTTTTTTCTGTTGCTGTGATGGTGCGGCTTGCTTGCAAAGCCAGAATCGTGTGAAGAGTGGGACGAATTTTTTCCAGGTCACTGGCTTTGGCTTGATCTATGGTTCCCCACGAACCATTTGCGTTTTGCCGTGACATCAGATACTTAACCGACTCCAATAGTTGCGCTGACTTTGTGTTACTGACCTGTGCTAGGCCTTGGATACTTTGGGCCAGCAACTCGATACTTTTTGTTTTGTGACGTAGAGTTGACCACTCTTTGCGAAAGTACTGTTGAATGGTCTTGCGCAGCGGATGTTTTGGATTGTTCTTTTTGAGAGCTGTGGCTAGGCGCTTGAGTAAGATACTTTGCACGATGTAATCGTCAGGATCGGTTTTCCATGTGTAGGCAAAGCGGGTCTGTTTGAGTTGTTTCAAATAAGAAGGGAGTTGACTGGCACGCAAGCCATAAGGGTTGCGTGGGTGCTTTTTCAAGAAAGCATGCAGCCTGGATTCACGGCGGAGTAAATCACCCAACACCTCATAGTTTTCTTTTTTTAATGCTTGCGCAAAGGTCTGGATTTTGGGACTGGAGAGACCTTTTGGGAAGTGTGATCGATAAAACGAAAGATAAGGTTTTCCAGGAACTTTGTTGTCGTATAACAAAGGAAGAATGGAGATGAATCGCCATTTGTCTTCGATCGTTTTGTCGAAGATATCTTTGAGGTGGAGCTTGGCACGTCGAAACGCATTTCGCAACAAGAGACCCGCAATATGCCCGATGGCTTGACCTTGGGCGTTGCGTTTCAGGTTGGTTAAGAAGTATATATATTCGGGGAAAATGGCATCAAATCTGGCGTCTTGTTCAATAAATCGAACCATCCAGGCGATGCCCGAGAGGATCACTCGATCCTTCTTTGTGAGGGCTCCTGGGCTAGAGGATAAGGAGCGCTTTATGGCTTCGTGTAACAAACATAACTCTTCTGGGTTATGCCTGGAAGAAATGTTTTTTGCAGGGGTTGAGGCTGATTTTGCACCACTTTCCCTGGCTTGCTTTGTTCTGGAGCTTGTTTGGATAGATGTTGCTTTTTTTGAGGGGGAAGCTCCAGACGAGGCTGAGCGACTTCTGCAGGCTGTAAGAGGTGTCTGCAAACACAAAAGAAAGAAAATGATCCCTACGATTGCAAGGGAATGCCGTTGTCTCATCAATGCTCCTCTTTCACCAGATGTACTGGTTGAAGTATAGAATGTTATGGAAGTGGAGAGTCTATCTCAAAGGGACTTCAAAGGTGTCGGGAGAGTAACCCACTTCTTGATCTTACGTCAAGGTACTTATGTTTCGGATATTTCGGTGTTTTATTCGAGTCTCTATCTTATCATGTGCTCCCATTGATTGTGGGTTTGTCCCGGTTTGCTCTTTCCTGAAACAACAGGTTGTTTAACTTTATGAAAGAATTTCATGTTTCTACACGGCTTTCACGCAATGTGGCTTTTTCACTCTGTTTGGTCTTTTCCCTTATCGGGGTAGGACTTGGTCTGTGGGGTGGTCTTCATTGGCGAGAGCTGCCTCTGCCTAAGAATTCTTCGTTGGCCAATGCTACAACGGGTCGGTTACCCAAGAATACGCAGAGTCGTTGGAAGATGTGTGCAGCTGATGCTTCTTCCGATATTTACGGTGTCTTTCGTGAGCTAGACTGCTGGATCACCCTTTTGCGAATCTCAAAGCCTGATGGTTACCTCTTGGATAAAAAGATCTTTCTGCGGTTTACCGCCTTGTATCGCAGATTACAGAGAGAGCCTATTACAGAGAATACACCGGCTCGTTGGAAGATGCTATACAACCTGGGAACACGCTTGTATCCCAGGCAAAATCAGTGGGCTGCCAGCGCGACGATTCCTGTGTATGAGATGAACGGACACCATCACGCCTTTACGTTCTGGCTGAAAGAGAGCAAGCGTCGCAAGCTCGGTCCTTTGTTTCACATCGATTCTCACGATGACATGGTCGCTGTTCCTCGTGCAGCCCAGGTTCTTGCTGCTGTCCGAGATCTGCGCAACAATCGCAATGTGAAAAAAGCTTGGCATACCATTACTCACACGATCAATGACTGTTCCATGCCTGTGACTGCGGGGGTTCTGGCGGGCTTGTTTCAAACGGTTGTTTGGGGAAAGTCCGAAGATGTTTTTGATTTTCCTACCTTTCTCAGCCGCTCTTTCTTTTTTGGCCAAACTCGCAAAGGTGTTCCTGAGGTTTCGAGAACCCCGAATCTCTCTCTGGATGAAGCTGACAAGCTGAGTGAAAAGGTCGCTGAAGTAAAGAAAAAACCCAGTCGGTTTCGATTGTACTATGACGCAACGCGGGATCGTACTGCGGGGCCAATGCCCTGGAATTATGGTTGGATTCGAGTGGCTGCGAACCAGCGTCCTGTGCGCAAAAAGTTTCAACTGTATAGACCCTTTCAATTTAGCATTATTAATATCAGCAAACCCATTGATGAAGATGGGAAAGGTGAAGGTGCATCAGACTTTCAGAAACTCCTCAAAGCGATTCCACGTGGGCAGTTCACCCTTGATATCGATATCGACTTTTTTGCATCGGTGGATACCACACCGGAGTTCTCTCGAAAAATGGGGAATGATCCCAGTCTCGACTTTAAGCCAAAACCATTTCAAGAGAACCGAAAGATCTTGGAAGACAGGCTTGAGTACTTTGAAGATTTATTGCTGGCCTTGCGCAACCACGGTCGAATTCCTTCGATGATTAATATCGCTGATTCAACATTTCTGGTTTTTGCATTGGACTATGTTGCCACAGGACAGTCAGAGTTTACACCCATCGAACACGCAGCCTACATACGTCGCAGAGTTCGCAGGGTCTTGCACGATGTGTATGGCTTAAAAACATACAATGGAAGACCCAGGATTCTGCAAAATATCATCATTGATGAATACAACAAAAGACTGGAAGCGGACTTAAAGGCGACCTCTCCAAGCACAAAGAAGGCCGAGCCTCGATGATTCGTGAGCACTCCTCAACAGTCTGCTGTCGTGGAACTTCTTTCTCACAATACCTGCCGTTGTGGAACTTCTTTCTCACAATACCTGCCGTTGTGGAACTTCTTTCTCACAATACCTGCCGTCGTGGAACTTCTTTCTCACAATACCTGCCGTTGTGGAACTTCTTTCTCACAATACATGGGCTAGCCAATCTGTGTAAGCGTCGTACAGGAATGCATCGTCATCATCTTCCATATTGGCCAGGAGGACGAGTCCTGTTTGTTGTTCTGGGATCATCGTGAGTAGCGCGAGAAATCCATCAAAGCTGCCTTCATGAGAGAGGATGGTTGTGTTGCGATTTTGTTCGACCACCCAGCCGAGGGCATAGTCTGTCTCTTCATCAGGATCGGTGATGTGAGGCTTCCAGGTTTCTTTGAGGTTTTTTGCCGATACCACTCGACGGCCTTGTGGTGATATTCCCTGCCGGAGTTGTGTCGCCAAGAACAAAGACATATCTGTGATACTGGCCTTGACTGCCCCTGAAGGTGCTAGTGGATCATGATCACCCTCTTCTGTTTCTGACACCCTGATCGCGGTACGATGCCATTCATGAGAGACGGAGAAATCCGCACAAGAGCGAGCCTGTTTTGGGCAGAGGGTCGCGCTCTTCATTCCAATGGGCTTGAAGATGCGTTCTTGCAACAGACGGCCAAACTCTTTCTCCAGCTGACCCCAAGAGCCTCCCGCCGCGAGGGTTCCCAGATATCCTGCCAGGGCATAAGAGACATTACTGTAATCAAAGCGAGTGCCAGGGCGCCCACGAAGTTTTACCTTTTGGACATGAGCAAAGAGTTCTTCCGCAGTCCCTTCCTCCACATCAAATCGGTCTTCCGCAGAAGCTGGAATACCACTGCTCATTCCTAACAAATGCCGCATGGTGACAGTGCGTGTGGCCTCTTTATCTCGCAACTGAAATTCGGGCGTAATCTCTGCCACAGGTGTATCCCAAGCGAACAAACCATCATCGACAAGAGTGGCGATAAACATCGAAGTCATCGACTTTTGGGTTGATGCAATATGAAACAATGTCTGTGGAGTGACAGGCATTCCACGCTTGGCATCCCGAACTCCGAAGCCTCTTGTCTGTATGTGCTCTCCCTCCAGTAATGCCATCGCCACGCCAGGGATCTCAAGCTCCGTTCGCAATGTCTCTACACTTCTCGTCCACGGCTCCCAGGAAGATTCTTTTGGCATGAGAAGGGTCCTTTTTTGTTCCAGGTTTGTCACGAGTCATGGCTTGTGAAAGAACAAGGTCGTAAGGGGTTGTGAAGGAAGCTACATAAAGATGGAGAATTTGCCTTTTTGCCAGAGGGAGAGGATGTCCATGCTATAGGCGACAGTGATATGGGTGAGAAAGCCGGCCCAGATGGAGCGAGTGCGCATGGAGAGGGTGCCGAGGACAACGCCAGCGATGATCGCTCCAAGGGTTTCGGGCATGGGTTTGCCGTAATGGATCATGCAGTAGGGGAGGGTGGAGGCAAAGATGGCGTAGGCTCCAAGGGCCTTTTTTGTGCCGTGCAGCATATAGCCTCGAAAGAAGAATTCGAGGAAGAAGAATTGCATACCATAAAAGGTCCACCACAAGCCGAGGTCTATCCAAGAGCGATAGGCCAGGTGATAGAAAGGGTAGGTGTTTTGGAACGAGCTGGTATAGGAAACAGTGATGGCCGCCGGTAGCATAATCAGGTAGAGCACCAGATAGATCCAGGCATGTTCCCAGAATCCTTTGATGCGCAGACCGTAGTCTCGGATACGGGCATTTTTGGTGAGCAGGATAGCAACCAGCGGAAAGATGAAGTAGGCTGCTGAGCAGCCAATGGACCAGAAAATGTGTCGGTAGGCTGGGGAGTATCTTGTGTCAGGAAGGAGCTTGCGAAACCATCGAAAGAAGACAGAGCCGCTGTGTCCGTAGTATTCGAGAAAGGTGAGTGCAACAGCTGACCAACAGAGGACGATTGCCGGGCCATATTGCATGGTCCGAGATGGCTGGTGGTCCACATCTTGTTGTAAGATGGTCCATTGATCTGTGAGCAAGTAGTGCCAAACGTCTTTGAGCCAGCGAAAAAATCGAAACATTAGATCCTATCATCCTCTCATGACATATATCTTTGCGCGGTAGACCTTAACGCGGCAGACGAAAAAGACAAGAACCCAAAAGACAAGTGACGTGTTCGGAAGGGTTGTTGTCTCTGGACACTTGCGTTTCGGACTTGGGGAACTAGGAGGTCCTGGTGATGTTTGGAGTTGACCGTAGGGTCGCTCTTTCTGTATGTGGTTCCACCGCATATAGGGTGGTTTTGATGCAATCGCTTGCCACTATATCTTGTTAAAGGTTGACTTGCAACCGGTTATAACGGTATTTTCGTGGCGTTTGGTGCAAGTATTTTCGTAGCGTTTGGTGCAAGTTGTAGAGTGATACCAACGGAAGGAATTATTGATGCGTACCCTTGGGATTGCATTGTTGTTTTTTGTAACTATGGTTGCAGCGTGTTCGTTTTCTGTCGATCTCAACCAAGGGGTCTATCAGTGTCAAACCAATGCTGATTGTCCTGCCGGTTTTCCATGCAAAAACAACCGCTGTGTGTCTCCTGATGGAGGCGGTGGAAGCTGTTTGAAAAGTAGTGACTGTTTCAGTGGTCAGGCTTGTGTTGAGAACAAGTGCCAACGGATCGACGGTGGGGGAGGGGACTCCACAAAAGAGTGCCAGGACGATAGCGACTGCCCGAGTGGATATTGTATTGAAAATAAGTGTTACCAGGGGGGCCAACACAATCGCTGTCGTCGCCCTGATCAGTGTCAAACAGGTTTTCTGTGTGAGACTTTGTTTGGTGTAAAGCGGTGTCTTAAACGCTGTAGTGAACACTCAAAGTGCAAGCTCGAAGAAAGCTGCCGCCCTGGTTTTACGAACGGTATTTCCCTCTGTGTGCCACGTTGTACCTTGGTTGAGCAAGGAGGTTGCTTGAGCACTCAAGCCTGCATCTTGTTCAAAGGACGAGGTTATTGCCTCGAACGACGCAACAAAAGCCTTGTTGGATTGCAATGCTCTCAAGACGCCGACTGTGAGGTTCATCTCTATTGTCGCCCCGTTAAGGGCTACCCTTCCGTTCGTCGCTGTACCTCCGTTTGCAACGAGCAGAGACAAGAAGGATGCTCCGGGAGAGGGCAAACCTGTGTTGCCTTTCCCAAATCGCAAGGTAATTTTCCATTTGGATACTGCGAGCCTTTGCCCCGAGAAGGTGGTGCCGGTGATATCTGTGGCCGAGGCGATCTCGTCTGCAAACCCGGCTTGACCTGCAAGGCTGAAAAACCTTATTCACGCTGCCGATAACCAGAATGGATGGTCTCCTCTTGTTTGCTGCAATGGATGGTCTCCTCTTGTTTGCTGCAATGGATGGTCTCCTCTTGTTTGCTGTTCTGACTGCAGCCGTGATTGGCTGGCTCTTGATCCGTCAAACCTCTCTTCCATCCCGAAAGGAGCGTCCCTCTCCTGTAAAAGGTGTGCCCATGCATGAATGGCAACACCTCCTCAAGATCTGTCTTGGTGATCGTCAGAGAGCCATGCGCTTGCTTCGTGCCGAACAAGAACGCAATCCTCACCTTTCTCCACGACAAGCTTGTCGTATCGCCATTGAACGATATGTTGGAGACAATCGGTAGGTCTTACAGACCTTGTTCAAGAAAGGGAGTTTCCCGACAAGAGTTTGTTCAAGAAAGGGAGTTTCCCGACAAGAGTTTGTTCAAGAAAGGGAGCTTTCCGGATTGGGCTAGACGGAGGATTGGAGTAGAAAGCAGAGGGATTGGGTTAGATGGAGGAGGTAATTTCGTCGAGATCTTCCTCGACTTCAGCGGCATCGTCGATGGCATCGGGATCGATAACGATCTCAGCGTCTTTGTAGATGGCGAGGCCTGTACCAGCAGGAATGAGGCGACCCATAATAACGTTTTCTTTGAGACCGTGGAGGTAGTCGATCTTACTGGATACAGCAGCTTCTGTGAGCACCTTGGTGGTTTCCTGGAAGGAGGAGGCACTGATAAAACTCTCTGTGGACAGAGACGCTTTGGTAATACCCAACAAGAGGGGTTCCCAAGTTGCGGGTTGTCCGGGGTTGCCCTCTGCATCGAGTTTCGCCATGGCAGCCTCGTTGGCTTCTTCCACCCGAAAGCGTTTGACATGATCATCGATGACGAGTTTGGTATCACCAACATCGGTGATACGGACGCGACGTAGCATCTGACGTACGATAACTTCGATGTGTTTGTCGTTAATCTTAACACCTTGAAGGCGGTAGACTTCCTGAATTTCGTCAACGATATACTTTGCCAGTGCGTGAACACCGAGAACACTGAGAATATCGTGTGGATTGACAGCTCCATCCATCAAGGGTTCACCAGTACGAACGAAGTCACCCTCGTGGACAGTGACGTGTGTTCCTTTTGGAATAAGATAGGTGCGGGTATCACCAGCACCTTCTGGTGTGATCTCGATCTTACGTTTTCCTTTGGTCTCTTTGCCAAATCGAACAAAGCCATCGATCTCTGAGATCACGGCTTGCTCTTTGGGTTGTCGCGCTTCAAACAGTTCAACAACACGAGGCAAACCACCGGTAATGTCACCTGTTTTGGTGGTATCGCGGGGGACTTTGGCCAAGACATCACCGGGAAGGATCTCTTGTTTGTCTTCGACGTTGAGCATTGCGCCTGTGGGCAACGGGATAAGGATCGGCTTTTTGCCCTCTGCACGAACTTCTAGAGAGGCGCGTTTGCTGGAGTCACGACCTTCGATGATAACGCGTTGACTGAAGCCTGTTACTTCTGCCAGTTGCTCTTCCATTGTGAGGCCTTCTTTAATATCGCGATAGACGACCTTACCTTTTTTGTCTTCATCGATACTGTCGGCAAGGATCGGGATATTGTACGGGTCCCAGGAGGAAATGATCACGCCTGATTTGACCTCTTCACCGGGTCCAAAAAAGATGTGAGCACCGTAGGTTGCGCGATAGCGTTCACGCTCTCGACCGTTGGCGTCCCGGATGACAATCTGACCGTTGCGGTTGGTCACAATCCAAACTTTCTTTCCATCGATTTCGCGTTGAACTGTTGTTAGATTATCAAACTGAATGAAGCCGTCATTTCGGGGTTCGAGGGTTGATTGTTCAACATCGCGAACAGCGGTACCACCTACGTGGAAGGTACGCATTGTGAGCTGGGTACCGGGTTCTCCGATACTTTGGGCTGCAATGACACCAACGGCTTCACCGATGTTGACCATGGTTCCACGAGCAAGGTCACGACCATAACAGAAGGCACAGACACCGTGGCGTGCTTCACAAGTCAACACAGATCGAATGCGGACTTTTTCGATACCCATGTCCATGATTTTTGTGGCTTTGTCCTCATCGATATGGTCATCGTAAGCAACGACAACTTCACCGGTGTCTGGATCTTTGATATCTTCGAGTGACACACGACCGAGGATACGGTCGCCGAGTGGATCAATGACCTGACCACCTTCATACAGTGCTGTAATCTCAACACCTTCAACAGTGCCACAGTCGATCTCGGTGATAATCGCATCCTGAGCCACATCGACCAATCGGCGTGTGAGGTAACCGGCGTTTGCAGTTTTGAGTGCGGTATCTGCGAGGCCTTTTCGTGCACCGTGAGTGGAGATAAAGTATTCCAATACGGTCAAGCCTTCACGGAAGTTTGCGATAATCGGTGTTTCGATGATCTCACCGTTCGGTTTGGCCATCAAGCCGCGCATACCTGCGAGCTGGCGAATCTGTTGTTTGGAGCCACGAGCACCACTGTCGGCCATCATGTAGATGGAGTTGAAGGATTCAAAACGCTCTTCCACACCGTCTTTATTGATAAAGACATCTTCTTTGAGTTCCTCCATCATATCGGAGGAGATCTCATCCGTGATATTGGACCATACGTCAACGACTTTGTTGTAGCGTTCGCCTTGTGTGATGATACCGCTGCCACTTTCTTCCTGGATCTGCGCCATGGCTTCGCGGCCTTTGCTGAGCTTGGCCTGTTTGGTGGATGGGATAACCATATCATCCACGCAGATGGATATACCTGCTTGTGTGGAGGCGGTAAAGCCCATGGTTCGGAGGCGGTCGGCAAGAAGAACGGTTGCTTTGTTGCCTGCCAAACGATAGCAGAAGTCAATCAACTGCTGTAGGGCTTTCTTGTCCATCACACGGTTGACCAAGGAGTAGGGCATTTCTGGAGGCAAGAGTTCCCCGAGGAGGACGCGACCGACTGTGGTTTCAACCAGGCGGACGTCATGGGGCTTTGTGGTTGTGACGGTTTCGAACTCAACGCCCGACATTCGCACAAAGATCTTGGCCTGGATATCGACTTCACCTGCATCATACGCCATACGAACTTCGGAGGCTTGGCTAAATTTCTTTCCAGAGCCAGGGACATTGGCCCGCTCGCGGGTGATGTAATACAAGCCCAACACGATATCTTGTGTGGGGTTAATAATGGGCTTTCCGTAGGCTGGCGACAGGATATTGTTGGTACTCATCATCAAGACGCGAGCTTCCATCTGAGCTTCTACACTCAGAGGGACGTGAACAGCCATCTGGTCACCGTCGAAGTCTGCGTTGAATGCAGTACAAACGAGGGGATGAAGACGGATCGCTTTTCCCTCGATCAGAAGGGGCTCAAAGGCTTGAATACCGAGGCGGTGCAAGGTGGGTGCACGGTTGAGCATAATGGGATGCTCTTTGATGACACTCTCTAGGATGTCCCATACTTCCGGCAATTCCCGCTCGACCATCTTTTTCGCACTCTTCACCGTGTTTACGATGCCACGTGCTTCCAACTGATGGTAGATGAAGGGTTTGAATAGCTCCAGTGCCATCTTTTTGGGCAAACCACACTGGTGCAGTTTGAGTTCGGGGCCAACCACGATCACAGAGCGACCGGAGTAATCGACGCGTTTTCCGAGCAAGTTCTGGCGGAAGCGACCCTGCTTTCCTTTGAGCATGTCAGAGAGTGACTTCAGGGGTCGTTTGTTGGGGCCGGTGATGGTCTTTCCACGACGACCGTTGTCGAACAAGGCGTCAACGGCTTCCTGTAGCATTCGTTTTTCATTGCGTACGATGATCTCAGGTGCGATCAGTCCTTGGAGGCGGATCAGACGATTGTTCCGGTTGATCACACGACGGTAAAGATCGTTGAGATCGCTGGTCGCGAAGCGTCCACCTTCCAGGGGAACAAGAGGTCGAAGGTCGGGTGGAAGGACAGGAACAACTTCCAACATCATCCATTCGGGTTGGTTTTGGGAAGTGCGAAAGGCCTCAACCACTTTCAGACGCTTGGCTAGCTTTTTGCGTTTGGCTGCTGCTGTCGCGAGACGCATATCTTG
>JALTMC010000397.1:4318-6934 GCA_027005175.1 Myxococcales bacterium | reverse complement strand
ATGGCTTCTGCTCCCATGCCTGCACGGAAATTGGGCTCCATGGTCTCTTCGTCGTAACCAAACTCTTCCACTTTTTGCTCGTACAAGTCTTCGCTTAACAGCTCGGCTTGTACGAGGGTTGTTTTTTTGGGATCGATAACGACGTATGACTCGCAGTACAAGACCTTTTCCAGATCCTTGAGGGTCATATCGAGCAAGTTACCAATACGACTGGGCAAGCTCTTAAGGAACCAGATGTGGGCGACGGGTGTAGCAAGAGTGATACGACCCAAGCGCTCTCGACGCACTTTGGATTGAATGACTTCCACGCCGCATTTCTCGCAGACCACACCGCGGTGCTTCATCCGCTTGTACTTTCCGCAGAGGCACTCGTAATCTTTGATTGGCCCAAAAATTCGCGCACAAAACAAGCCATCGCGCTCGGGCTTGAAGGTACGATAGTTGATAGTCTCTGGCCGCTTGACCTCTCCGTGTGAGAGATCACGAATTTTCGTTGGAGAGGCCAACGAGATTCGGATGGCTCGGAAACTAAGGGGGTCTTTGGGCTTTTCGAAGAAGCTAAAAATGTCTTTCAAGGCCTTTTCCTCCCCAGGTGTCGGTTCACCGTGGCAGTATGATGGTGGGGCGATTGTCCGCCCCATCTCTTGTATTTGGGTAGGACCGTAAAGAAGGACAAAGGAACTCTCCAAGAGAGTTCCTTTGTCTACAACAGTACCTATCTTTTTGGTAGGTCCATTTCTTCCAACAATTCGACATCGAGAGCCAAACTTTGGAGCTCTTTGATCAGAACGTTGAAGGATTCTGGGAGGCCGGATTCCAGGGTGTTGTCACCCTTGACAATGGCTTCGTACATACGAGTACGACCGACCACATCATCACTTTTGACCGTGAGGAATTCCTGGAGGGCGTAGGCAGCTCCATAAGCTTCCATGGCCCACACTTCCATCTCGCCAAGTCGCTGGCCACCAAACTGTGCTTTACCACCGAGTGGTTGTTGGGTGACGAGGGAGTAGGGTCCAATGGAGCGTGCGTGAATCTTGTCATCCACAAGGTGGTGAAGCTTCAACATATACATGACGCCCACCGTTACGTTGGAAGCAAAGATGTCGCCTGTACGACCATCAAACAACACCGACTGTCCGTTGGGTTGTTGTTCTAAGCTGACCAACTTCGCGCGGATCTCTTCTTCTGTTGCGCCGTCAAACACTGGGCTTGCGGTGTGAACACCCTTTGACAGCTTGATACAGAATTTTTTGAGATCATCACCAAAGAGGAGGTCGATCAAGTCCCAGATACGGATTTTGGTACCGAGGTGCATAATTTCGGCATCGGGCTCGTAGACGCTCTTGATGTCGGCGCGAATCTTGTCTTCGGATTCATGTTGTTCAAGCATCTCGCGGAATTTCTTTCCGAGGCCTAGAGCGGCCCAGCCCAGGTGGGTTTCAAGAACCTGTCCAACATTCATTCGAGAGGGAACACCGAGTGGGTTGAGGACGATGTCTACTGGAGTACCATCCGACAAATACGGCATATCTTCTTCGGGTAGGATGCGGCTCACCACACCTTTATTTCCGTGCCGTCCCGCCATTTTGTCGCCAACCTGAATCTTGCGCTTAATGGCCACATATACCTTGACCATCTTGAGGACACCGGCTGCGAGTTCGTCACTCTTCTTCAAGCGCTTAATACGCTCTTCATAGTTTTTGACAACGAGTTTTCGCTGCTTGGTTACCGCATCACGGATACGGTGGAGGCGATCTTGGATCTCTAGATCTGCGATGGGGATATCGCCCCACAAGGAGCGAGGGATCTCCTCCAGATTTTCGAGTGTGACGGTCTCACCGCGTTCTAAGAGAGTGGCACCATTGTCGATAAGCTTATTCGTGGTCGATTGACCGATCAACATTTGACGCATTTTATCGTTGGCAGCTCTTTGAAGGATCTGAAGCTCGGTCTCCATATCCTTGCGCAGTCGATTCTCTTCTGCCTCTTCAATTTGGCGACTGCGAGAATCGGCGTCATTGCCTTTGCGGCGACTGAACACCTTGGCATCGATCACGGTTCCCACAACACCGGGGGGGACGCGCAGAGAGGTGTCTCGCACGTCACCGGCTTTTTCACCAAAGATCGCACGCAGCAGCTTTTCTTCCGGACTCAGCTGGGTTTCACCTTTTGGGGTGATCTTGCCCACCAGGATATCCTGAGGTGTGACTTCTGCACCCACACGGATGATTCCACTTTCGTCGAGATCTTTGAGCGCGTCTTCCCCAACATTGGGGATGTCGCGGGTGATCTCTTCGTTGCCCAATTTGGTGTCACGAGCCACACACTCAAATTCTTCGATGTGAATGGATGTGTAGATGTCGTCTTTTACGGTGCGTTCACTGAGCAGAATGGAGTCTTCGAAGTTGTATCCACCCCAAGGCATAAAGGCAACAACAGGGTTTTGACCCAGTGCCAATTCACCACACTCTGTCGCAGGACCATCTGCGATCACATCACCCCGAAAGACAAGATTGCCTGGCTGGACGATGGGCTTTTGGTTGATGCAAGTGTTTTGGTTGGAGCGTTTGTACTTGATCATCTTGTAGATGTCGACTTGTGTACCGAGATGAT
>JALTMC010000397.1:0-4308 GCA_027005175.1 Myxococcales bacterium | reverse complement strand
ATTCGGTTGGCGTCCACCGACTCTACCACACCGTCGCGTTTGGCCACAACAGTTACACCGGAGTCCGCAGCTACGATTCGTTCAAGGCCGGTCCCGACGAGGGGAGCAGAGGTTCGCAGGAGAGGGACAGCTTGTCGCTGCATGTTGGAACCCATCAACGCGCGGTTGGCATCATCGTGCTCAAGGAAGGGAATCAATGAGGTCGCGATCGATACTAACTGATTGGGAGAGACGTCCATCAACTGGACCTCTTCCTTGTTGACAGGGATCGTTTCACCCGACAAGCGAACGGTGATGAAAGAGTCCACAAGCTCAGAATTCTCTGTTTGAGCCACGTTGGCTTGAGCGATAGCAAACTTCTCTTCATCGAGTGCTGAGTAGTACTTGACATCGTCTGAGATCTTACCATCCACGATCGTGCGGTAGGGAGTCTCAATAAAGCCAAACTCATTGACGCGACCGTACGAGGCCAAGCTGGCGATCAAACCAATGTTGGGGCCTTCCGGTGTTTCAATCGGGCAGATTCTCCCGTAGTGAGTGGTGTGAACGTCACGAACTTCGAAGCCGGCGCGGTCACGGGTCAAGCCACCGGGTCCAAGTGCGGAGAGGCGACGTTTGTGCGTGACTTCAGAGAGTGGATTGGTTTGATCCATGAATTGGCTTAGCTGTGATGAGCCAAAGAACTCTTTAACCACTGCAGTCACGGGTTTGGAGTTGAGCAGATCGTGGGGCATCATTTGCTCCACTTCCTGAATCACCATCCGCTCTTTGATCGCACGTTCCATGCGAACAAGGCCGATGCGGTAATGGTTTTCCAACAGTTCACCTACGGCGCGAACTCGACGATTTCCGAGATGATCGATATCATCGATATTGTAACCTCGTTTGCCATTGCGGAGGTTGATCAGATACCGGACCACTTCAAGGATGTCTTTGGGAGTGAGCGTGGTCTTATCTAGTGGAGTGTCCAGCGCAAACTTGTGGTTGATCTTGAGTCGGCCAACACGAGATAGATCGTAGCGATCACTATTAAAGAACAGGTTGTTGAAGAGGGTTGTTGCGGTTTCCATGGTGGGGGGTTCACCCGGACGCAACCGTTTGTAGATCTCCAGCACCGCCTCTTCAGGTGTTTTGATATTGTCGACATTCAATGTGTTGCGCAGGTAAGGACCTACATTCACATTGTCAATAAACAAGACTTTGAAGTCAGAGATCCCACGAGCTTCGATCTCCATCAAGATCTCAGGAGTGATCTCTTCGTTGACTTGGGCCAATACGTCACCGTCAACGGGATCGTAGATATCGACCGCAGCCACTTTTCCAATCAACTCTTCACGGGCGATCGGAATGGTGGCGAGTCCGCTGTCACGAAGGTTTCGGATGTTGCGGGAGTTGACCTTTGTACCAAACTTCTTTCCTTTGGCAACAATCAGCTTGCCATCTTCTGTGATGACATCGCGGTTGACGCGAGTACCCAAGAGCAGATCGATGTTGACCTTCTTCTCAAACGTGGGTGGCAAGCGGAGGCGTCCTTGCAATACGTCAAGGTAGTCATCTTCAAGCAATTCGGTGAGAATAAGCTCGGTGATCGGGGTGTTTTTCGGGATACGAAGCTCACCATCTTGGTCGTAGATGTCATCTACGACTAAGGTTCCGAGGAGGTAATCTTCATTGATGGGCAGCTTTGCGTTGGGATCTTCTTCCAGGATTCGGCGAATGAGCCAGTCGTTGAGCTTGCCAGCAATGGGCTCCCCTTTTTTTACGATACTCTCACCACGGACAGTGATGTCGCGACGGGCGATTCCATCTTTCCACCATGTGAATGTGATCTCGGGTGCGATAGGTGGACGCAACACAATTTCATCTGTGTCGTAATATTCATTGAGTAGTTCGGCTGTTGTGTAGCCAAGGGCACGTAGCAAGACGGTGGAGGGGAGTTTGCGACGTCGGTCGATCCGAACATGCATGATGTCCTTGGTGTCGAACTCAAAGTCGATCCAGCTTCCACGATAGGGAATGACCCGGGCTGAGTAGAGCAGCTTCTTGGAGGCGTGGGTTTTGCCTTTATCGTGCTCGTAGAAAACACCTGGAGAGCGGTGCAACTGACTGACGACGACGCGCTCTGTTCCGTTGATAATAAAGGTTCCTTGCTCGGTCATCAACGGCAGGTCTCCAAAGTAGACCTCTTGCTGAATCACGTCTTTCACCTGTTTACTGCCTGTGTCTTCGCTCACATCCCAGAGGATTAAGCGAACGACCACACGCAAGGATGCAGCATAGGTTGTGCCGCGTGCGCGACACTCATCGACGTCGTATTTGGGTGGGTCGAGGTGGTATTCCTCAAAGTTCAGCTGACAGGTTTCATTGAAGTCTTTGATGGGAAAGACGCTGTTAAACACAGCCTGCAATCCAACATCCAGTCGTTCGTGAGGAAGGCTGTCCGCCTGTAAAAACTTTTCAAAGGACTTCTTTTGGATCTCGATCAAATTGGGGACATCGATTACCTGTCGAAGCTTAGCAAAGCTCCGACGAAGCCTGAAGTTGTCTTGGATTTGGGTCGTCATCAAGCACCCCTCAGCAGATTCTTGCCACGGTCTGTAAACGAAAGAAAGGACGCACAACCCCTGTCGTCCCTCTGTCTCTTTTCACGGCCTTTGTCGCGAAAGCGACACGCCCGTGTAAGCTCAGAGGGGAAGAGTTTGACGTCCTTGATAGATTTGTCCAAACTTATCTATGATCTCATGTCATGCAAGAGAAATGTGTTTGGAATAGCTCTAGATCCTACGTTCGAGAACACAGGGAACGTAGGATCTGGAACCTAGAGCCGAAGGGTTTGCTTACTTGATCTCGACAGCTGCGCCAGCTTCTTCGAGTTGACCCTTGACCTTTTCAGCTTCTTCTTTGGATACGCCTTCTTTGATGGTTGCGGGAACAGCTTCCACCAAACCTTTTGCATCCTTGAGGCCGAGTCCGGTAATACCGCGGACTTCCTTAATCACCTGGATCTTCTTGTCACCAAAGCTGGTCATGACAACATCGAATTCTGTTTGCTCAGCGGCAGCACCACCGCCGTCACCAGCAACCATCATTACGGGAGCGGCAGCTGCTTGTGCAGAAACGCCCCACTCTTCTTCGAGGGTCTTGACCAGATCAGCAATCTGAAGAACGGTCAGGTTACTCAATTGTTCAACAACTGCACTTTTGTCAAAGTCGCTCATGATACTTCTGTCTCCTTGGTTACGCCTGAATCATTGTTGTGATTCAGAAAGAGTTATCTTTCAATTCAAATTAAACGTGAGGTCTTGCCGTTAGGAAACCATGAGAAGCCTAGGCTCCCTAGAGGACTTGGTTGCAGCGACGATCACTCGTCTCCGCCGCCTTCTTCCAGCTTGGTTTGACGGGCTGAGAGAAGCACTGCCACTTGTTGGGGCACTGCATTCATGACCTGAACCAACTGCTGAGCGGGCGCCATAAACATTCCGAGAAGCTGAGCGCGGAGTTCATCTTTCCCGGGCATTTTGGCTAATTCTGAAACGCTACCTGCATCCAAACGCTCGTTGTCAGCGTAGCCACAGAGAATTTCAAACTTGTCTTGTTCTTTGGCACAATCAGCGGCTGCTTTGGCGGCCGTCAGGGGATCTTCTAAGCTGTATGCGATTGCGATTGGACCTACAAAATCGTTGGCGATGCAATCGAGGGGGGTTCCTTCGACGGCGATCTTGGCCAGCGAGTTCTTCACGACTTTCAGGGTGACGCCTTTGTCTCGGAAGATCTTGCGAACTTCCATAAACTCTTTGACGGAAAGTCCTTTGTAGCCGGCCAGTACAGCGCCCTGGGTGGCCGCAAAGTCGCCGTGAAGTTCGGCGACCATTTGCTCTTTTTGCGTGCGATTCACGGTTCTGCTCCTGCGTGTTTCAAAAAAAGTTGAATGACTCTATTGCAAATCAAACGATGTTGTTCTTGCCTGATGTTTTGCGTTTTACTGTTTTTTGAGCAACGTTTGAAGGGCAGAGACATCGAGGCGAACACCAGGACTCTGGGTTAGAGCCAGGTTGGCTTTTCGCAGATACACACCTTTGGCCGTTGATGGCTTCAACCGAAGCACCAGATCTACGATCGCGAGAAGGTTGTCGCGGAGTTTCTCTGTGCCGAAGCTGATCTTACCCAGAGGGGCATGGATGATCCCGTTTTTTTCAACACGGAATTCAACACGACCTGCTTTGAGTTCACTCACTGCATTGGCTACATCGACGATTACGGTTCCCACTTTGGGCCTGGGCATCAAACCACGCGGACCCAATACCTTAC
>JALTMC010000396.1:13699-17465 GCA_027005175.1 Myxococcales bacterium | reverse complement strand
CCTTTAAAGTCTCCAAAGGGATAGAGCTTTCCCTGGTCGCCTTTGGGCGGGTTCTTGATTTTTTTTCGCCCGAAAGCACCACCAAAGACTTGTTTTAACATCCTGCAATTAATCGGTATTACTCGCCACAGTTGGAGGCGATTCATCAGCATCTGTACCTCGGGAGGGGCGAGCTTCAGAAACTTTTTGAACTGCTGTTTCATACGCAAAAACTGTGTGTTAAAAGCGAGCAAAAGATGAGTGAATTGCAGCGCAGAGCGTGCGAGGTATTCCGCTTGCAGAGCATTGCGGGAGTTTGCAGCAAGTTGTAGCTGGATGCGTGAATCAAACTGTAGATCGAGTGTGATGGAGGTGCCCAAGACCAGCATAAAGAGAACCATTAAGAGGGCGATCCCACGACTTCTTTTTTCTGCCCTTGTGGCTTCTTGGGGGCGTGTTACCGAACGTTTTCCCCGATGTGATGGAGGAGTTGGTGCTAACTCCAGGCCCAGAAATGTAGGCCGACGTCGTTTCTTGACGAACCTCTTTGTTTGCTTTCTGGGTTGTTGTGTCATGTTCTTATCTCTTAATTAACTCACGCATAAAGATACGGGTTCGGGTTAATAAGGTCAGGTTTTGATCTTTCTTGTCTCGAACAACCAATCGAATCTCTACCAATGGAGGGAGCCGGTTGCCAAACTCGATTTTGGTGGTATCCCAATCTTTTTGCCAGTCGGTTTTTCGCTTGTCCCAGAACTTGAACTCCAGTTTCACAACATTGTCGAGCATCTCGTAGGCCAACCCACCTTCTTCTGGCTTGCCATCGATGACCGTCTTGTTTCGTCGAAAGAGACGATATACCCCCGACTTTTTCGGGTGTGGCTTGCCATAATAAGTGATAACGCTTTGGTCCGACTCTTTGGCGTTCCGCACGATCCGAATATGAGAGAAGGAGGAGAAGGTGAGGCGGTTAATGGGGCTCTCTTCTCTGGCTTTAAAGATAGTCTGTGGGATCTTACTTTTGTCGGGTCCAGGGAGTGGCTTTGCGATGTAAGCGGTCGCCAATTCCCGGGCCATACGATCCATCACAACTCGTGCGCTGTGGTACACGTCATTGATACGCTTTAAAGACTGACGAGTGCGATGCGAACGCCACACTGTATCAGCCGTTGCGAGTCCAATCATTGCCAGCAAGAAGATCGCCACAAGGATCTCCAGCAAACTCATACCCGCTTGTGAGCGCGTTCGTTTCATCTTCCTGCGCTCCCTTTGGGAGGAGGCCAGCCTCTGGGAAAGCCTGTCAGTGGATCAAAGTTGAACAAATGAGTGGTGATGGCCACACGAAATGGTCTTCCATCTTGCTTCCAAGATACGATGACCTGCAACTCACGTAGGGACTCTTGAAGTTGCTTGAACACCGTTTTCATCTGACCCTGAATCATACCCATCATCGGTCCCATGGTGCTTAGGATGGCCGATGGATCTGTATTTTTTCCCATATTCAGGCCCATACTGCCGAGAAGACCCTTGGCCTGGGCTAACTTGGCCGCATTTGGATCGTCTGGATCGGGCTTCCCACCGCCTCCCAATCCTGGGATCTTTGTGGGGGTGGCGATCTCTACCCTCTTGATGCAATACTTCCACTTGAACCCGCTGAATGCTTTGCCTTCATCGTCGAAATCACCATCCTTGCAAGAACTCTTCGACAAACCAAAGGGGACTTTTTTATCTTCGATTTGCTGCATCAAAAATGCCATACGTGCACGTGCAAGTTGAGTCGCGATCGTCATGTTCTTGGCATACCGTGTCATCTGGATTCCGCCTCCTTGGGCATCCAACAACACCACCAATCCCATGCCTAACAGTGAAATGGCAACAAGCACTTCAAGCAATGTAAACCCCGCCTGTGACCTGTGACTCTTAATCATCATCATCACCTTTTTTGTTGTTGGTGAAGCGATCACTTAATTCCATCCTTTTGGGGTGAACCACCACACGGCCCGTGAGTGGCTTGACTTCCAAAGAGAAAATCGTTTGGCGGGCATCTTTGAGATAGATGACAGCGCGTTCACAGTGGCCCAACGGAAAGCAATGGATATAGGCATATCGTGGACCCCGAGTTTTGCTGTAAGGCTCCTTTTGGTGTGAGACAAAGATAGAATGAAACGTCACACCTCTGGGTAAACCGCGACTTTTTAACAGCTTGCTGTTGAACTTTTGGAACACAGCCTTTTTGACTTCCAAAGAGATGGGCTTCTGTCCACCCCAGCCACCGATACTGGTGCCCGAAGCAGCGGCCTCTTTCTTTTTCTTGTCTTTTTTCTTTTTATCTTCTTCTCTGCGCTTGGCTCGGTGTGCGCTGTCTTGTTTGTCATCAATTAAACAGCTACCGTTGGTACTTACTTCCACTTGGTAACTGTTTTTTTTGAGGTCAAACTTCATTCGCATACACAGGCCTTTGAGTGCGGCCTGGTTGTATAGGTATCGAATCGCACCGGCCAGGCGTGTTGAGCTGCTACGCAATCTTGCATGGGTGAGAGAGTTGAAACTTGGTAGACCGATCGCCATGACGATTCCCATCAAAAAGATAACCACCATGATCTCCATTAACGTCATCCCCGACTGTCGCCGTGTTCGAGCACATCGAACACGGCGAATCAATACACCAGAAGGGGAGGAGCCTATGGAAGAGTTGGTGTTTAATGATGGATTCTGTGGCATGAGCTTGCTCTCATCTTCAAATTTCGTTCCCTACTCTGTAAGGGTCCGTCCAAAAATAACCTATACCGTTTGTATCTCCGCTTTATTTACCCTGGCTGCGTTACACCTCCTCGGAATAGCAAGCTATTCTCTCGTCGGAGAGCCTTACCAGGGTGGCGAATCGAAGCGCGAATCAACGACTTTCTTTTTGGACGGACCCTAAGGGGAGGGACGGCCATCCATAGATTTGTCGTCAAAAGACAACAAGCCAGGGTGGGGTCAGTCATCTTTTTCGCAGCGGATATCTTTGTCGGTATCGCCTGTGCCGCCTTCTTTGCCATCGGCTCCAAAGGAGTAGATGTCGGGGCGTGTTGGATCATCTTGTCCAGGGAACTTGTAGACATACTTTCGACCCCAAGGATCCTTGGGAACTTTCTTCACGATGCCTGCACTTTTTACGGCTGCCAGACCTTCACTTTGGGATGGAAATTTGTTTTTTTCGATATTGTATTGGTTGACGGCTTGAATCAATCTGCAGACCTGGGTTCGGGCGATGCCCACTTTACCTTTTTGAAATTGACGAATGACAGCCACACCAACAACGGTACCGATCAACCCAACGAGGATGATAACGACCATGATCTCAAGCAAGGTCATACCAGATTGTTTTCGAAAGCGACGGCGCAGTTGGCGTTTTCTTTCGGGAGTCATGGGAGGAAGTATCTGAAACATCGGGGATTCTCCTTTGGCTTCTAAGAGCTTTTGGTGGATGGACCTGTTAATTTAACCTTGAATGGAGCTGTTGATTTGAAGGATGGGTAGCATGATGCTCATGACTACAAATCCAACAAAGACAGCCATGCCAATCAAGATCATGGGTTCTATGATGGTGGTGAGTTGGCTAATGCGCGAGTCCACCTGGGTTTCGTATGCAGTAGAGACATGCTCTAGCATGGACTCCAGTTCACCACTGCGCTCACCGACAGTGATCATATGGCTTACAATGGGATCAAACTTTTCGCTGCGTTTGAGGGGGATTGCGAGGGATTCTCCTTCGCGTACGCTGTCACGGGCTGTGTCGATAACG
>JALTMC010000396.1:1386-13689 GCA_027005175.1 Myxococcales bacterium | reverse complement strand
TCGGTATACTCTCCATTTCCGACAACCGTTTTTACGATGTCGAGAGCGGACAACATGGGGACACCCGAAGATAAGAGGGTGGAGAGTGTGCTGGCGAAGCGGGTGGTGGCGACCATGGCAACGAGGCGTCCAAAGATAGGGATGCGAAGAACAAATTTATCGTATTTTCGTCGGCCTTTTTCCGTGTTGATATAGCGTCGGACAAGATAAGCAAGCAAGCCTACGAATGGGATGATAATAAACCACCAGCTGCTCACAAAGTCGCTGACTCCGATAAGAATGCGTGTGCTGAGGGGGAGGGTGGCACCGATATCTTCAAAGAGTTTGCTGACACGGGGAATGACAACCGCCATCAAGATAAAGACGACCAGGATAGAGAACAAGATCATGATGGCGGGATAGGTGAGAGCACCAACGACTTTACGTCGTAACTCCATCTGGCTCGCGGTATAATCGGCCAGTCGGTTTAATACGAGATCAAGGGCACCGGCCGCTTCACCAGCGCGTACCATGTTGATGTATAGACCATTAAAAACCTGTTTGTGTTCGCGCAAAGCATCCGCCAAAGAAGAACCTTCATTGACGCGTTCTTTGACCTGTGAGAGCACACGTTTAAACTTTTCGTTTTCGGTTTGGTCAGAGAGTGCGGTCAGACACTCAATGAGGGGGATGCCTGCCTTGGTCAGAGTTGCTAGCTGCCGGGTGAATAAGGCGATTTCATGGGGTTGTATTCGCTGGAAGTACTTTTTGAAATCGACTTCTTTGCTGAGCAAGCCACCTTTGGCAGTGTTTGAGCCACCGAGCTTTGTTTTCTTTTTGTTTCCGGCTTTGTCCTCATACACCTCTGTGAGGAGGATGCCATCTTTGCGTAGCACGACTTTAAGGGCGCGGGGGCTATCGGCCTCTTGCACTCCTTGAACGGGCTTTCCTTGCGCGTTAAATCCTTTGTACTCATAAACAGGCATAGTTCAGTTACGGGCGGAACCTGTGGTTTGATGGCCACCACAAGCCACTCTCCTCAGTTTGTTGTTTTCGGTTGTTTCGGGCGATACTCTTTGGGTTGCATCTTTTTACAGATCTTCCTGGGTGACTCGACTGATCTCTTCAATGCTGGTGATTCCTTGAAGAACTTTGGCTGCACCATCGTCGCGAAGCGTTATCATTCCTCGTTGGATTGCCTTTTGTTTGATGTTGCCTGAGGGTTCGTTGCGAATCACCATGGAACGGATCTCATCATCCATCATCAACAGCTCATAAATCCCGAGACGTCCGCTGTAGCCACTGAAGGAGCATGCTTCACAGCCACCGTCGTGGGCGTGATAGATGTCATGGCCACGGATCTGTTCCGAGGTCAACGCTACAGGGGTTAACTGTTCTGACGTGGGGGTATAGGGCTCAGCACACTCGGAACACAACTTTCGGACCAGGCGTTGGGCCAGGATACCGATAACAGAAGACGCCACCAGGAAGGGCTCAATCCCCATATCGATCAAACGTGTGAAAGCTGTGGCTGAGTCGTTGGTGTGAAGGGTTGTAAAGACGAGGTGACCTGTGAGTGACGCTTGAATCGCAACCTCGGCGGTGATCTTATCACGTGTTTCCCCCACCAAGATAACATCCGGGTCTTGGCGCAGAAAGGCACGTAAACCTCTTGCAAATGTCAGGTCTATTTTGGAATTGACCTGCATCTGTCCGATACCACGAAGTTGGTATTCAATGGGGTCTTCTACAGTGAGGATATTTTTCTCGGGAGAGTTGATATGGCTGAGGGCTGCATACAAGGTGGTTGTTTTTCCCGATCCTGTTGGACCGGTGACTGGGATGATCCCGTGGCTGCGGTGGATGATGGACTGAAAATCATCCAACATCTGTGGGGCAAATCCGATCTTTGCCAGGTCGAGAAGCACGGCTGATTTATCCAACAGGCGAAGTACGATACGCTCCCCATGCGCTGTTGGAATCGTAGAGACACGAAGATCGATGTCTTTGCCCGCAATTTTTAATCGAATGCGACCATCTTGTGGGACGCGCTTTTCAGCGATATCCAACTGACTCATAATCTTGACACGTGCTGCGATATGAGAGTGTGCCTGTTTGGGGACCTGTGTGACTTCATACATCAGGCCGTCTACACGGAATCGCACACGAACTTCTTTTTCGAAGGGTTCGATGTGGATGTCAGAGGCTCGCTCTTTGACCGCGCGATAGATCAAGGCATTGACGAGGCGAATCACAGGTGCTTCATCATCGCCTACATCAAGTAAATCAACAGCTTCGCTGATGTCAGCATACTCATTTTTAGCCCCGACATCTTCGAGTTCTTCTTGGGCTCCTTCCAGACCCAAGGAGCTGTTGATCAGATCGTAGGATTGATTGATTGCTTCAACGATTTGGGTTTGTGAAGCCAGCAAAGGCATGGGTTCAGCTTGGAGCAGCATGCGAATTTGGTCGAAGGTATCGACATCATAAGGATCAGAGGAGGCAACATAAACGCTGTCTTCTTCTGTCACCAGAGGGAGGATCTGAGCCTGCCGGGCAAAGCTTAGAGGGATGCTATTGATCAGCGTTGTATCGATGAGCTTGGTGTCGATTTTATCACAATATGGGATGTCGAAGTGTTCGCTACGAGCTAGCAGGAGTTGCTGCTCATTGATGATCTTGCTTGCGAGGAGGAGTTCTTCTACGGGCTCTCCCCGTTCTTCTGCGAGGACACGAAATTGTTCGATCTGGTCTGAACTCAAGAGATCTTGATGAAACAGGATCTCTTCAATGGACAATCCCACATAAGAGCCAGATGGGTATGTGGCAAAGGCTGTGTGGTCTGCTGCCAGAGCCTCCGCTTGTTCCACCGGAGGGGCCTGCTCTGTCGATGCAGCTATCACCTGAGTGGTCTCGGACAATGGCGATGGGGCAGCGTTAGGGTCGAGCATAACTCACCTCATACTGTAACGTTAAAGTGGCTCACGGCTGACGAACTTTTGGCTGTGAGGGAGCACCTGATTTTTTCTTGGCTGACTTGGCTGCGGCTTCGGCCTTCTTGCGGGCTTTTTCCGTTTCCTTTGCCGATGCAAGTTGTTTTTGCCGCATTGTGTTGGCTTCCTTTTTGCCACGTCGGAGTGTTGTATCAAGTTGCTCAATGAAGCCAAACGAGCGGTCGTAGTTGCGGTATTTCCAAAGCTCTGCGCGTTGATTGCTCGTGTGAAACATTTGTGCAAACTGGCGACGTTCATCCATCTTCTGGCGAAAGATGGCTCGGAAGTCTTCCACACTTGTGATCACATAGGGGGTCAAAAATACCAACAAGTTGCGTTTCTCCATGGAGCGTTTGCGCACACGGAACAAGGCACCGATCAAGGGAATGTCCCCAAGGAACGGTACTTTGGAGATGCCGTAGGTGACTTTGTTTCGCATCAATCCACCAATCACAACGGTTTGGCGATCACGGGCCAGGACAACGGTTTTGATACGTCGTTTGGTGGTGGTGGGTCCCAGTTCTGGATCATTGCCTGCCAGCTCAGTAAGCTCTTGTTCAAAGTCAAGCCGGACATAATCTCCCGCATCCACTTGGGGTTTGATTTTGAGTGTTAAAGCAACGTCCTGCCGTTGGACGTTGCGGATAGGAGGAATACCGGAAGTCGATGCCCCCGTGAAGGTTGTGCCTGAGATAAAGGGTACATTCTGCCCCACTTGCAATGTGGCTTCCTTGTTGGCTGTGGTCAAGATGTGTGGCGTTGAGATAATGTCAACATCACTGTTGCTCTGAATGGCACGGACGACCACACCAAAAGAGGGGAGTCCAATTGTACCACCCAAAAAGCTTGTAGAGTTAGGAACATTCGAACCACGCAGGCCAAAGGCAAGGCCGAGAAGTGCGCTGGGGTCCAGGATAAGGCTGTTGAGGCCCGCTAGGTTGGTTCCCAACAATCCAATGGAGGGGTTGGTCGCATCTCCTGTCACATTTTTGGCTGTGTGAAAGGCGAGGCCCAGCTCGCGGGATTTACTGATGCTGACTTCCATCACCACGACCTCTATAAAGACCTGCTTTCGAGCCCGGTCGAGTTCTGCGATCACTCGTTTGAGGCTGTCGTAGTCACGACGACTCGCGATCACAACCAGGGAGTTGGTTGCTTTGTCGGCGGTGATCTTCACTTCACCCTCAAACTGCTCCGCAGCTTTTCGGCGACCGCTTCGGCGACGTCGTCGCCGCCGCCGTTTTCGTGTTCCCTTGGTGATCTGCGACAATGTCTGTGCTAACTCATCTGCTGTGGCAAACTTTAAGCGATGAACCCAGATCTGGCCGTCGTTGGGCAATGGAATGTCCAGATCTCTCATCAACTTACTGACGCGCTTTATGGCGCGGGGGTTGCTGAGAATCATGATCTGGTTGGTGCGCTCATCGGCTACCATCTTGGTAATACGATAGGCGTCTTCACCATAGCTTGATTTTGATTTGCCTCGGACCGCCCGCGCTTTTCGGCGTCGGCGTCGGGGGCGGCGTCGCCGACGGATGATCCGTCTTCTTCCTCGTCGCTTTCCCACCTGAAACAATTGACGCAGCTTTTGTGTAATCGCCTGGGCTTCCGCATACTTGACACGAAGTACATAGATCTGGTCGCGGGTGGAGTCTTGTGGAACATCCAATGTGTTGAGGATACGTTTCACTCTGCGTAAGTTTGGAGCATAATCCGTGATAATTAGGATGCTGCCCGACTGGTAGGGGATCACACCACCGCTGGGACTGGCGAGTTGGCGAACGACACCCGCCACCTGATTGACATCCAGGTGTTTAAGGCGATGGAGATAGGTCACAACCTCGTCACGGATGGGCAGGGAGCCCCCCGGTTTAACGATGGTGCGAATCGGACTTCGGCGACTGTCACGAGTAAAGATGATCTTCCAGTATGGACCGACACGATAGGCCGTCATCTGATTGGCTTGTAGGGCTGCAAAAAAAGCTCTGTACGCCTCTCGAACGGTCACGCGAGTGGCCGAGATAATATTTAAAGGTTGCCCTCGAACCCGGTCACTCAGGATAAAGTTTTGGCAGGTCTGCTTGGCGATCCAACGCACCACCGTCGACATCTTTGCTTGTTTGTAATCGAGAAGAACCTTCAGGTTCCATCGAACCCGGCATTTACGGGTCTTTCCTTTGATCTTGGTCCCCGCTGTTTGTTGGGCGACACGACGCTGGAGTGATCGTCGTCTCTGTTGGAGTAATCGTCGTCTCTGCTTGGGAGTCACTGATGCACGACGGTTGGAGGGGGTGACTCTTCCTGGCTTTCCTGATGTTGGCAGGGCATAGCCGAGCGTCGTGAGACTACAGAGGAATATCGCTACACAAAAACCCGCGAGTATAACAGGAGGGTAGGAGTGTGAAGGGCGGGAGTGCTCGATCATTTATTTTTGACCTCGTAACTGAAGTTCTTCAACTTTCCTTTGCGGAGGATCTCGACAGAGAGATTCTTAGCAGAGAGCAGGTTGCTATAGGCTTCCAGGGCTTTTTGTGGACTTGTGAATTCGTAGCCATTGATGCGCCGAATCACATCGCCGTTTTTCATTCCTAGCTTTTGATACAAAGAGCCTTTGCGTATGTGATAAACGCGAAATCCTGCTGGGCGCCCTTTTTTGAAGTAGGGAACAATCGCAGCCTGGGATGCCAGAACGTCCAGGCGATTGGTTACTGTATTCAAGAGACTGCGGGGCAAACTATACTGTTTGTCTCCTGTCTTACGAATTTGTGACAGGTTCATCTTGGTGTTGCGCAAACGCCGGTATTGTTGGTATAGCTTTCGATTGTGGCGGCTGTAGTTTCCGCCTCGACCTGCTGGGGCACCTTGTTCCAGGTATTCAAAGCGTCCATTGCCACGATCGAGTTTGACATAACTGGGCTTTTTGACAACCTCTTTGACGATCCTGGTCATTTTGAGGGCTTTGCCTTGTTTGTTGGTGACATAATATAATTTTTTCACTTTCTTGATGAACAGAGGGCCAGCTTCGATATCGCAGATCTTGATGCCGTTGAACTCATCACCGGGTCGAACTGCAAATGTTCGACGGGTCTTGGCATCATAAATGACTGCGATGCTGAAATTGGGATCGCTTGCCACGGATGTTCCTTTGAGCTGGAGTGGTAACTGAGTTCGTTTGTAAGAAGCTTTTGGGTCACAAGTCTTGCGCTTCTTTGGCTTTTTCTTCTTTTTGACTTTGAGCGGTGGAGGGGGTGGGGTGATGAGCTTCTGCTTTTCATCAAAGAGATTCTTTTGGTTCAATATCGCGTAATGGGCTCGCACGTTACGCTGGTACCCTGTCTCTTGCGTAGAACTCTTCGCGGTGACTGTATACGTCTTTTGTATGGGCAACATCAAGCGCACCGCGTGGCTGGTGGTTTGCGCCAACAAGTAGCTTGATGAGAGCAAGAAAAAGCTTGTAAAGATCCAAAAGTAAGAGTGAAGTAGTTTTTTCATGAGTCCTGCGCTCCGCAAAGGCGGGATTGTTTCCAGACATCCGAGCCATTCAACCTTTCTGGGACAATGGTAGGTCAGGCTTGTCGGAGATCCACATATCCGTGTTTTTTACCCCATGCAGGTTCCATGCCAGCACTACTTCTTCTTCGCCGTCATCCATCCTCACGTTGAGGGGCTGCTATCATAGCGACCTGCAATCCTGTGTCAACCGTGTTTTTCTCCGATCTCACTATGTCGAATCTCTGCGGATGAGGGAGAGGGACACCAGAAGTTTACTGCGGCACAACACGACTTCACTCTGACATTCTTGACCCATAAGAAACCACAGAGTATCTTCGTTTTATGGGTTATTGTCTATTCGTTTCAGGTGGTTGGTTGGTGCTCTGTGCTGCGGTTATGGCCTTTGAGTCCTTGTGACAAATTGTCAATTTGTCACTTCTTCAGATCCAGTTCTTGACGGAGTGAGGGAGGTTTTGGGTCTTCCTCTTCTCTTGTTTCATCTTCTTCTTGAAAGGAGTCGATCTTTCTGTAGATGGTTCGAGGAGATATCTTTAACAACTCAGCGGCCAGCTTCTTGTCTCCTCCTGTACGCCGAAGGGTTTCGCTGATCACAAGTCGTTCGATCTTCTCCAACGAGGTGCCAAACGGGATCACAAAGAAGTTTCCTTTGGTCTGGCTTTCGTAGATCTCTGTGGGCAGGTCGGTGGGTTGTAGTATCGGCCCTGGAGCCAGGACGGCTGCTCTCTCCATCGCATTCTCCAGTTCACGCACATTGCCCGGCCAGGCATGTTTTCTCAAGAGATTGACGGACTCTGGGGAGAGCTGCAACATGGGTCTGTTGAACTCTTGGGTGTATTTTTGAAGGAAGTGCTGTGCTAGCAAGGGAATATCTTCGACGCGCTCACGCAGTGGTGGAACGTCGATTGCCACCACATTGAGTCTGTAAAACAGGTCTTGTCGGAAGTTGCCTTCTGCGACTTCGGCTTGGAGATCACGGTTGGTGGCGGCCAACAAACGGATGTTGATCTTGATCGGATGAGTTCCTCCCAGACGCTCCACTTGGCGTTCTTGCAATACGCGCAACAACTTCACCTGCATGGGGAGAGCCAGCTCACCGATCTCATCGAGAAAGAGTGTCCCTCCATCAGCCAACTCAAAGCGCCCGATTTTCGTACTGTTGGCTCCTGTGAAGGCCCCTTTCTCATAACCAAAGAGTTCACTGTCAAATAACGTCTCGGGAAAGGCTGCACAGTTGACCGCGATGAAGTTTTTATCCGCGCGGGGGCTGAGTCGGTGGAGCTCTCGGGCCACCAGCTCTTTGCCTGTTCCTGAACCTCCTTGGATTAATACGGTGGCAGGGGATTGAGCGACTTGGCGAATGGTGTGTAGCATATGACGCAATGCAGCACTTTTTCCCACGATAATTCCGGGGGTTTCAAGTTCTTTGATCTGCAATCGTAGGGATTGATTTTCCAGGAGAAGGGCTGAGTTCTCCAATGCTTTCTGGACAAGCTTTACGATGTCTCGACGTTTGAGGGGCTTGGTGACAAAGTCGTATGCGCCTCGGCGCATGGCCTCAACCGCCCGGTCAATGCTTCCATAGGCAGTGACCATGATGACCTGGACATGAGGGTCCACTGCTTTGAGTGCTTTGAGCAAGTCAAGTCCATCGAGCTGAGGCATCATCACATCACACAACACGATGTCTGTTGGGTGTTGACGGTACTGCTCCAAACCCTCTCGCCCATCAAAGGCTGTGAATACTTCAAACCCTTCGCGTTGGAAAATTCGCCCCAATGACTCGATGTTACCCTTTTCATCATCCACGATCAGTATGCTATAAGCTCGTTCACTCACGTTTCTTTGTTCCTCTGCTCGAATGGGGTTGGGTTGAGGCTCTGTCAGGTCTTGGAGATTGTGGATCTTCCCTCACAAAAAGTTGTCCTGCTTTCCCGTAATGTCAATGGTTTGTTCCACGAATACTTTAGGACCGCCCGATATTTTTTGGGTGTGGGCTTGACAATTGGAACAAAGGTAGCGAAAACGCTGTTAAGGTGAGGATTGTTGGAAGAACAAGCTGTACGTTGTTTCTGCTTGGACTCTGTAGACAATATATATCCGGATAGTGCGCTGTGTTCTTGTGTCCCACCGATCACTGGAAAAGGATTAAAAAGTATGGCTCGGAAACTTCGCTCACGTGATTTGGTTTGCTCCTTTTGTGAAAAGAGCCAACGCGACGTAAAAAAATTGATTGCAGGACCCAATGTCTACATTTGCAATGAGTGTGTCACATTGTGTGATGAGATCATCTCTGAAGAATTTGAACCAGAAGAGGAGAAGTTTGCGCTTGATATCGCAAAGCCTCTTGAGATCAAAGAATTCTTAGATCAGTATGTGATCGGGCAGCAGCAGGCTAAGAAGGTTCTCTCTGTGGCTGTATACAACCACTACAAACGTGTTGAGAGTCAGCGTTTGAAAGGGGAGGTTGAGCTACAGAAGTCCAACATTTTGTTGTTGGGACCTACAGGCAGTGGCAAAACCTTATTGGCCCAAACACTCGCTCGTTTTCTCAACGTCCCCTTTGCGATGGCGGATGCAACCACTCTGACTGAAGCGGGCTATGTGGGTGAGGATGTCGAAAATATTTTGGTTTCTCTCTTACAAGCCTCCGACTATAATGTTGAGAGTGCTGAGCGCGGAATTATCTATGTGGATGAGATCGACAAGGTCTCCCGGCGTGGAAATAGCCCATCCATGACAAGGGATGTTTCCGGTGAAGGGGTGCAGCAAGCACTCTTAAAATTGATTGAGTGTACAGTGGGCAACGTTCCAACACGCGGAGCGTTCAAGCATCCCCACCAGGAGTTTATTCAGGTCGATACCTCTCATATCTTGTTTATTCTCGGTGGTGCTTTCCATGGGATCGACAAAACCATTGAGCGACGAATGTCCGGCAGCCAGATTGGTTTTCACGCCACTGTGACGAGCAAGAAAAAGCGTCGTTTGGGGGAACTGTTGGCCAAAGTGGAACCACAAGACCTTATTAAGTTTGGGCTTATCCCCGAATTTATTGGTCGTGTGCCTGTCGTTGTCACTCTCCATGAACTAGGCCCCGATGCCTTGATTCGCATCCTCAAAGAGCCCAAAAATGCGCTGGTTCGACAGTATCAAAAGCTGTTCGAAATGGAGGGAGTTGGGCTCGAATTCACGGAAGGTGCGCTGCGTAAAATAGCTGAAAAATGTGATGAACGTGGTGGTGGTGCTCGTGGTTTGCGTTCCATTCTCGAAACTGCGATGTTGGAAATTATGTATGATCTTCCCTCCATGGAAGACCTCAAGACCTGTATCATCACAGCAGACGTGATCGCCAACCGTGCTCTACCCACTTTTGTCTACCAAGAGAAAAAGAAATCAGCCTAGTTTTTTATGAGAACTTGAAGTCTTTGGTTGGGTTCTTGGAGGGCTTTGCGATAGCCATCGTTGTGACGGAGGCTGTGGGCGAAGTTGTCTCGTTCTCCGATCCATGCGCCGTTGATCATCATCCCTGTGATGGCAGGGGTGCTGTCGGCGAGGGCGAGGGTTCGGAGTGGGTCGATACAAGGCCACATGGAAGGATGATCGGGGTCCCATACCACCAGGTTGGCGCGGTGTCCTGGAGCCAGGGAGCCGACCTGGAGTTTGTTGTGCATACGTCCTGGAACAGACCAGACTCGCGATAACAAGAATCGGGTATCTGCGATCGCTTCGGTTTTATGAAAGGATTGCGTGCGCACCTTTTGAATATTTTTTGCATGGGCAGGAGTACCGGACTGTCGAAAGGTTTCATAGGCTGAGGCCCAAGTGGCACCTGCGACACGCATACCATGAACAAATCGCATCTCTTTTTGGACATTCATGGAGTCGTTGCTGGCAGCACAATCGGTGGCCAAGAGCCAGGGCATCTCAGCCTCCGCCCAGGCCAGAATATTGGCTGGAAAGGCATATTGAAGCTGGGAGTAAGGGCAGAATCCAAGCGTGTGTTGCTTGGGGTCCAGGCGTTTTAGATCTTCCAGATTGATGTAGATTCCGTGAACCAGAAGCATATGTTGGGCCTGGGCCAATACACCCAGATGTTGGAGTCGTTCCACGGGGGATCGCTGGTGCTGCTCCATGTTGAAGGTATACTCTTCGACAGATTGGGCGACATGTGCATGGATGGGGATATCGTACTCTTGAGAAGCCGCAGCAATCCGTTTCCACAGGGCGTCACTGACGGTGTCGGTGGCGTGGGGACCCCAGGCGGCTGTTATGCCGTGCTTTTCGTACTTTGTGTTCTCATGAATGGCGAGGGTGGCCCGCCATTGGGGTTCGAGGCTGGCAACACCCGGACCACCGACATCCTGTAGTGTGGGAGCGACAACACCTGTAAGGCCTGCGTCATAGATCGCATCTGCGACAGCGACTCCGCTGTAATAGTGGTCCCATACTGTACCCACACCATGCAGCAGGTTTTCGTAGGCTCCCACACGAGAAAACGCATAAATATCTTCGCTGCTGAGTTGGCTCTCTACTTTGAAGTAGAGATCCTCTACAACATTGCGGGCCATGGCCATACCGCTGTTATCGAGGCCCCGAAACATGACCATCGAGAGGTGTGTGTGACCATTGATAAAGGCTGGCGTGACAAGTTGATCGCCAAGATCAATGGCTGTGATGTCAAGAGAGGGTGCTGTGTTTTCCCATGCCTCGCGAGTCATGGGTTTGGCAGCCGTAATATGGTTCCCTTGAATGGAGAGAGAGGCAGGTCCTATCTGATAGCCATCAAGCTCTTCTGTGTTGAGAAGAACACGGTCGGCAAACAGGTTGAAGTTTTGGGTCATCGCGAACTCCCAGTGTTGCTGCTGTGTAGGCCAGGGTGGCCCCACAGTAGAGAGAGTCCCAGTGTACACGACAACGTGTAGGTTGGGAACTTCCTGGTGGGAGATCTGTAGAGCAGGTCGGACCTGTGGGGGGAAGGGGAAGGTAAGTGTTTAACGCTTGGAGAATTGGAAGCGTTTACGAGCACCGGGTTGACCGTATTTCTTACGCTCTTTGACACGAGCGTCACGGGTCAACATTCCAGCTTTTTTGAGCGCGAGGCGTATCGGCAACTGCACGACGGTCTCTTCGCTCTCTCCATCGTCGGATACAACAACTACGGTGCTGGGGTCTTGGCTTTTTTCGTAAGCCAACAGAGCGCGGGCGATACCATGACGGATCGCACCTGCTTGACCACTCAAACCACCACCTTTGACATTGACAAATACATCAAACTCATCGGAAGTTTTGGTTTGTTGGAAGGGTTGTTGAATCATCATTCGGAGGGTCTCACGACCAAAATACTCTTCGTAGGGAGTGTAGCGGAATGGCTTCTTGCCGGAGCGAGCTGTACGGGGCACAGCATAGGTTCCGTTTTCGATGTTGTCGGGGAAGATGGCTTTCTCTTCCACTTGCTCACCGGTTTTGGGATCAGTATAGGAAATGGTAACGTCATCTGCTTTGGGCATCACGCGCCATTTTCGAACAAATACGTTGCCGCTACCGGGCATCAACCATACACGAGCTACGGCTGATTTGCGTTTTCCTGTGCCATACCAACGTTTTTCGCCAGTCGGGATCATTGTTATTTACTCCTTGTTCGCATGATTAATCTAGGTCCAGAATCTGTGGATTCTGGGCCAAGTGTGGATGCTCGGAACCGCTGTATACCTTGAGCTTTTTGAGCATCTTGCGACCAAGTGGTCCCTTTGGCAACATACGTTTTACCGCTAGCATGAGCACGCGCTCGGGATGCTTGTCCAGCATCTCGGCAGCTGTCATA
>JALTMC010000396.1:0-1376 GCA_027005175.1 Myxococcales bacterium | reverse complement strand
ATCGTTTTTGCTCAAGTTTGCGGCCTGTCAACGCGATTCGATCCGCGTTGACGACAACCACGAAATCACCAACATCCAAGAAGGGAGTGAATTCGGGTTTGTGCTTGCCCCGCAAAATGTGAGCAATTTGAGCAGCCTGGCGACCCAGTACTTTTCCGTTGACATCGACAAGATGCCAACGACGCTCTAGATCTACCTGCTTCTGACTAGGCATAAAGGTTTTCATGATTTTCTCGCGCTCAAATCCTGTTGGTTGAACAGTCAACCAGTTGTAACATCTGATTGATTCTATCTTTTTATCGGGTGATGTGGGCTTAATTCAGGTTTACCGTTCTAAAACGGCAAAATGCAAGAGGGCTTTCTAGCGAAGTTTCCCCTATTTGTCAAGAACTTCTTGACATCTCTCCTGTCTCACCCCACAAATCGGAGGCACGCAGGGCTGCAAATCGGTGCAACTCAATGAGTTTTTATCTGAAATGCAGAAGAGATCTTATTTTTGAGTGAGATAGAAAGCATAGCCGATCATCAAGATCATGGGAATACCCAACCACATCATCAAAAAGAAAGCAGGGGATGATTTGGCTTGCAGTTGCTTGGTTTGATCTTCTTTCTGTCTTCTTCTTCTTCTGGCCATCTCTTGCCTCTTTCTATGCTATAGAAACTGTGTAATGCGTACGATTGAACCTTAGAATTCAGTCGGATAGTTTGCCAGATTGTGGATTTCTATTGCCAATTGTCAAGTCTTTCTTCAAAAAAGCATACAATATACTCGTATCTTATTGAAAAGAAAGATTAAGTTTTATTTGCATGCTTCCTTCGCTTGAGCCCAAAAGTCAAAGGACTAAGTCTCATCGCATGTCGTGTTCTCTCAGACTTGTAGGTATTCATCTTGTTTAAACGCTTGTTGTCATGGTTGTGTTGGAGCTACCTTGTGTTGCTTGGAGTGGCTCTACATTTGGGATGTATTCAACGAGTTCATCTTCCTGAAGCTCCGCCTTTTCCTCGCAAGTCCAACGGCTTGTTACGCGAAAGCTCTTATCGTCAAGCGATCCGCAAAAAGATCGATCAAGTGGCCCCCTCTCTGTGGAAGCAACTGGAGAGTATGTGGGGCGTGCGAGATCTTCGGGGGGTGTTTCTGATTCAACTCAAGATACAAGGTGGAACGTTGGTTCGGTGCAAAATGAGACGCTCTCAATTTCAAGCCAATCTCGGCTCTGTGGTCTCTTCTTCCAAAGTGCGACGAGCTTATCCCTTTCGTGTGCTGTGCTCTTTCCTCCGAAAACAGAGATGGCCCCAAACGACACAGCTCCCTGCTGTGCTTCTTGAACATCTGGTTGTGCGGAATACACAAAAAGAAACGAAGCCCGCCCAAGAAA
>JALTMC010000395.1 GCA_027005175.1 Myxococcales bacterium | reverse complement strand
TTCGAGGGCGGGTGTTATTGCTACGGGAGAGGGCTCTTTTTGGGGGGCTTGTGGAGGCTTTAATGCTGGGGGTGTAGATGAAGTCTCCCTTGAGGGGGGAAGCTGTGATATCGGGGTCGTCTCTTTTGTTTCTGCAGGAGGCAGTGGCTCTGTGTTTGTGCTGGGGATGTTGGCTGTGGAGATCGCATGTGGCAGAGGGCTGGTTTCTTGTTCAACGATCTCAAAGGTCTCTGTTTCTGTTGAGTCTGTCATCAAGCCATCAAAATCCATATCAACGAGGTCGTTGACTTTTACAAGGGCGTCTTCATTGCTGTATTCAGCAGTTCTTCTCATGCTTGAGGGTTGGTGAAGGGATAGAAGGTCCTCTTTTGACTCTTTGAGTGAAGGTGCGGCTGGATCCACGATTGCCCTTATGGATATCGGGGACGGTTCTTCTGGGGGGGGGATAGCAGGCTTTTGTACACCTTGGGATTCTATCGCGTCTTGAAAGGGCTTGGTATACTTTGGTGCCTGAGTCTCTAAGGTGGGTGGTGATTCTTGCGCTTTTGCCTCTGTCCAGGCTTCTATTTCTACAGAACTCACACGATCTTCTTCCCCCAGTTGGGGTAAATCGTGGGGGGTTGGTATGCTTTTGCTTGTTTCGTCAAGGATGCCTTCGGTTGTTTCGTCCAGCATATCATTCATGTCGAGTTCGATCGTACCGTGTGGCCGAGAGCCGCCTGGGGCCAGCAGCATAGGATCAGTGGACTCGCTGTCTGGTGTGGGTCGTGAACGAATCGCGGCGACCCCGCCAAGGCTGATTTTTTCTGTTTCGGGAAATTCGAGTGGTGGAAGTGATGTGGGAGGTGGAAGGGGCTCTTCTGCTGTGGGAGAGTCTGATATGGGGCTCGCTTCTTCGAGGATATCATCCATCTTAAGGACCATCGTATCGGCAGCAGGGTTGTGTCCTTTGGGCCGAACGGGTGCGGAAGGCATCTCCCAGGGATTCGGCTCCTTCGAGGAGGTGCTCTCGTACGAAGCTGTGCCAGACTGTGGAGATTGTTGGCTCTTCTCTTCTGTGTCGGGTTGGGAAGGTTGTGTTTGGGGTGGTGTCTCGTTGGATTTGCTCATGTCACCATTGTTGACTTTGTGGTCTAGGAAACCTCGTAACAGAGTCAGGATTGTGACACAAGATGCGTTCTCTTGCAAGAGTAACAAAGGAGTTGAGACTCAGGAGAGTCCGTCGATTTTAAGGACCTTGTGGAGGAACGACGAGTTGAAACTGGATGGGTTTGCCGGGAGGAGGCTTAAATTTCCATTGTTTGACACGCCACCAAACACACCAAATCAATTTGTGTTTGGCATGAGCACGAGTCAAGATCTTTCGTTTGATCATCTTGCCCTGTCCCGAGTAGGCCAGGAAAAACTTGAGAGGACCAAGGCGGTAAGGAAAACGACGTTTTTTAAAACAGCGTTTGAGAGATTTTCGTTTCTCATGAAATTGTTGCGCGATACGTCGAGCGACAGGGATGGTGAAGTTATTGCTGTTGAGTGGCATACGCAGCCAGCCTCGGCGGCGACGCAGCCGACGCAAAGCTCTCTTCAACCTTGGAATTGCTCGCGATAGCGGGCCATTTGCATTCTGTTGGTAAAGTTCTCCATGGTAATAAAGCAGCCATTCTCCACGCCGTGTTCCATCACCGACCTGTTCATCTGGAGCTTGTAAAATCCGCAACAAAAACTGCTCTCCTTGTGTAAAAAAAGCGATCTGGATTTGTGCTTGTTTTGGAGAGAGAGAACTGTGAGTGATGGGTTTTAGCTTCTGTAATGACTGAAGTATCCCCCGAATGGGATTGCCTCGCATCGGATGACCCCAATCCCCATCGTTGTTGCGGCTGTGAACGGCCCACCATTTTTTTTGGGGCTGTCGATACAATCGATAATAGTTCACCTTTCCGTTTCTTTTGCGAACACTGACCTGTACAAGATGAACAGGAGGCAGTTTGAACTGTGTTTGCCCCTGAATTTCTGAGCGAGGTGGAAAGAGAGACGATAAGGGGGTTTCAATGAGTTTCATTGCTGGAGAAGATGGACGAGTTGTGGAGGAGCTTGTTGGTTCGCTGTGACAGCCTTGCAAGCATAAAGCTGCCAAGCACAATAGACAACAAACACTCCAATCTTTCCAGGCACAGCAGCCCGCTGGATGGATGATATTCATCCTCTTCTTCCTATTCATGAGGCGAACGAGCGAAGGACATCGTCGCATAGAGATTGATGAGAACGGCAGGCACCCCTTGCTTCCTAATGACTACCTTTTAACAAGTGGCTCATTGGGTGTTGGGTGCGAAGCTGGTGCGGGGGTCGCC
Organism: Myxococcales bacterium; assembly: GCA_027005175.1. GTDB lineage: Bacteria > Myxococcota_C > UBA6777 > UBA6777 > UBA6777 > M3003. The sequence goes on along the minus strand of JALTMC010000395.1, from coordinate 2,647 downwards.
CGCCGTCCAGTGAAGATTAACACGCACTTCTGCTGTAACGCAAAAAAATAACAAGGAAGAGAAATAACGTTTTTTTTTACGGAATATCCGCGTGCTGAGGAGGGGAATCAGTGCTTCTTAGCAGCGGGACTTGCGGGAAGGTGAGTTTGCGAGCCTTGTTGGCGCATACTGGTATACGATTGTGATAGGCGCTCCCGGTAACGCTGCTGAATTCGAGATATCTTGGGGGGGCGTGGTTCTCGCATCGTATCTTCATCTCCATGGGAGCGACGCACCACCTGCGTTTCCTCAAAGGGATTGCCAATGTTTTGACGGATGTCTGGATAGTTCTGTGGAGGCCCCATCTGCAAGGCATGATTCTCTCGAACAATCAGTGTATTTTCGTCGTCGATCGGAGGCTGATGTGGAGAGAACCGAGTTCTCTCAGGGCTACTTTGGGTCCACTCAGGGCTAACTTGGGTCCGATCGGAAGATACTTGGACCAGGCGATTCGGACTGTGATTTGGTGATGGGTCTCTTATGTCGCTCTTCCTATCTCGCTCAATGCGACTCTGGAGACTGTATTGCTGCGCTTGTTTTGGGTGCCATTCGAGTGTTCCTGGTGTACTGTTTGATTGTTGGCGAGGGAAGCGCATGGTTGAATCTTGACCATTCCCCCATGTCCTTGGTTGCTGAAGGGACGGTGTCTCAACCGCGACAGAAACAGGGGACTCGGCATATTGTGAAGCTGGTTGAGCAGGCCAGCGTTTGGTTGAATCTTGACCATGGCTCCAACTCGGTTGAGAACTCACATCTTGGGAAAAAACCTGTCTGTTCCCGGTTTTTTGCGACGTTTCTGATGTTGCAAAAGGTAGCTCTGCTTCGGAGTATCCCAAATACTGGCCTTGCTCGGTTTGTGGCTCACCCCAATCCAATCTCCAACGGGTTGTCTTTTTGGGTTGAGGACTCGGTTGTGTCTGACACTCCCAAGGCATAGAATTGTCGCTCCCCGCTCCAGATGAATGGGCAAAGGAACTGCTTTGAGACAACGAGTGGGTCGGCATATGCCCCACTTCCTGAGGCATTTGGGAGTAACTGGCCTGGGATGTTCTGGGCTGCCTGGTTTGAGGCATTTGGGAGTAACTGGTCTGGGATGTCCTGGGTTGGCTGGTTTGAGGTATTTGGGAGTAACTGGTCTGAGGTGCTCTGGGTTGACTGGTTTGAGGCATTTGGGAGTAACTGGTCTGAGACGCTCTGGGCTGCTTGGTTTGAGGCATTTGGGAGTAACTGGTCTGAGGTGCTCTGGGTTGACTGGTTTGAGCGACTTCAGACTGGGTTGCTTGTTTGATGAGACCCATCGGGGATGTTGTAGGCTTTTGGCTGGCTGGTAGAGGGCGTTGGTACAATTGAACCAATCCAAAGGAGATGAGTTCTCGCAGTATCTCAGTGATCTCTTCCAAGGAGCGCTCTGTTAATGTGGGCAATGCCGCAAGGCTAGTATAACCATCAATATACCTGAGCACCTCCTGCTGAATCGGATTCAAAGGTGGGTGATGGCTTTGAGCAGGATTTAATACAGGGATGAGGTAATGTAGTTTCACTGGTTCCATCATTTCTCCAGACTCTCCAAACACTCTTTATCTTAGACTCCACGTTTATAAAACGGAGATTAATCGGGAAACAAGAGAGGGAAAACAGATTTTCTTTTTGAGCAACGACTGTAAATTGGAACCAAATAGTGGTATTTAGGAGTTAAGTATGGGCTGAGTCAAACTCATTGTGGGAGAACGTGAGGATTCTATGAAGACACATACACTGGAGATTGCACATACTTGGGATGGGGTTCCCCTGTGGCCCAAGGCGAGGACAAGTTTGGAGTTACGGACAACATTCGATAGTCTTGTGTTGACTGTCGATGCGCCTTTTTACAACGATCCCCCACCGGATGCAGCTGTGGGGTCAACCGATGGATTGTGGAATTACGAAGTGGTGGAGTTTTTTCTGTCAGGCCCCTCTGTTGAAAATGGCGACATTCCTTATTTGGAGGTTGAACTTTCACCTCATGGTCATTTTTTGGTCTTGCAGCTTCTCGGTATCCGAGAGAGGCATCAGATCATGCCGGAACTGTCCTTTTCTGCAGAGATTCAGGGGGATCGCTGGCATGGGGAGGCTGCTATACCACGAGAGTGGCTCCCTCCTGGACCTCATCGATGCAACGCTTATGCGGTCCGTGGGCAGGCTGAACACAGGCATTATATGGCGATGAAACCTGTTCCTGGGGAGGAGCCCGACTTTCATCGGGTGATGTACTTTGTTCCAATTACGTTGGAATTCGAAGCTGGCGATGAATGATGGCCAGGACCAGGTAGCATACAATCAGGCTGGAGCCACCCGAAGAGACCCAGGTGAATGTAACACCCGTCATGGGTGTGATACGCAACACAGAGCCAATGTGAATCAGATTTTGTGCGAAGAGATAAACACCTCCAAACAAGATGAGTAGGGCTCGGATCATATTTTGCTGGTGTTGCTGTGTCACAGCGGGTGAGTCGGAGGCCGATGGTGTGGTCCAGTAGTGACGGGAGACACTCAGTGTGCTGAGAGGTATGAAGCAAGTGAGTCCAATGAGGAGATAGCCCCACAGGGGTGAGAATATCCTGACCACTGC
>JALTMC010000394.1 GCA_027005175.1 Myxococcales bacterium | reverse complement strand
TCATGTAGGAGGGGAGTTGCTCGATGAGCCTCGCCAGTCACAGACGAATGCATTGTCGGACAAACAACCCGATGAATCTCAAGGAGATTTAGAAAGAGGCTTCACCAATTCCCCGCGCCTTAAGCAAACAGATGGATCTTAAAAACGTCTCATCCGTTGAATTCGTTGGGTTGCTTTTGATAGGTTGGCGTAACTATATCTAAGTTACTTTTTGTGTCTGTGATGGAGTACGATTTGATGAGCGAGAGAGGGGTCTCTGAGGCTTCTTCCCAAAACCCCAAAGAACTGATCCTACTTCAGTTTCCACTGGAGCTTAGGGAGAGGGCCGCACGTCCATCCACGCCCACTTCTGAAAAGCTCACCACCCCCCCCCCATCCAAAAAGAAAAGGCGAAAGCCCAACCGGTGGGGTCGTCGTTTTCGCAATGTGTGCATACTACTTGTCTTGTTTATGTTGGGTGCGAGTGTGTGGGGACTTGAGCAAGAGTACCGCTCGCAACTCCACCAAGGAGACTTACTCCATCGATTCACAACACGCCTCACTGCTGTCAAGAAGAGTATCGCATCAAGCCAGTCCCGAGCGATATATGTCTCACTTCCCCGATACCTCAAACATTTGGACAAAAGCCTCACCTCCCTTCGTCAAAGTAAAAGGCTGCATTGCCAAAAGAATCCACAGCAACCTCCAACATTTTTATGGAAGTGGCCGCGCAAGAAGAAGGACTGGCACCAGGCCTGGATGACCTACCGCAGATGGTTGTGGCCACAGTTTCAACCCGCATTCTTACAAGCTCGCACCACCCTCTTCTCGACCCAAAAACCTCCTTCTCCCCAACAACGTAAACACCTCTGTCAAAGCACTGTCCCGCGACTCTTGCAGCAACTTCGTGCACATTTGTACAAGAGTAGCTCCCATCTCTTACAGGAAGCTCGTCGCCATTTGCGCTTCTATGGCTGGTGCCAAATGTATTGGTCGAGGTACCAAACAGACCCAAAACATCGACGCTGGCTCACTATTTTGCGTCAACGGAGCTGTCGCCGCTCTTGTCATCGAAAGCAGAGTCCCTTGTGTCGTTCTTGTTTAGACCGATGGAGGGTGTCACTTCAACTGCGTCAAAGTCGCTTCAGCGAATACCACAAAGTGGTGCGGCTGGAGCGACAGAGGCGGTGTCTGTATTGGGGGCGGCGAAAGAAAAAGCCCGCACATCAAGGGGAGTTCCATCTTGGAGAGTACTTTTGGCGAGTGCGTCGTGTCCTCACCTACACGCGATGGCTACAGCACCATCAGTTGTGCGACAAACCATGCCAGAAACTCCAGAAGGAGTGGGGATTTACTCTCCATATCACAGCATCAGACCCCAACACAGAAGTGTATGTCAGGCTGTGGCCGGAGCAACACAAGGCACCAACCTCTTGGTTGCGACAAATCCCGAAGAAGTCTCTGGGCTCTGCGAATGGAGAGCCCTTGTTGATCCCTGCGCTACGAACAGATATTTTAGGAACAGCCACACCCAAAAAGTATTGGATGTTACTCCTCTTTTTGGATGCAAGAACACGACGCAAAGCATACTTACCTCTCGCTCCAGAAGCGGGCGGTAGCCTCAAACAAGAACTCAAGATGCGGGCCATGGAGATCTACAACGATGGTCGCCAACCTGTGCGCTTTCCTACATTTTCAAGAGACGAACACTGGTTCGCCTTTGCAACATTTCAACAATACCCCTGGCAGCAAGCACCAACCTTCCACGACCCTCACTGTTGGGCAACAACGCCTTATACCTACCGACAGACAGGAGTGTGGCGTTCGGCGATCAGCGTCTACCCTTTGAACGAAAAGGGGCAACCCTCTACCCAAGGAAAACACCTTCTAACAGAAGCGACTCTTCACCAAATCGAGTTTGATCCAAAAAGTGAGAGCCCTCAGCTACTGATATCATCCGAAAAGCCACCACGCCCTTTTGCAAGAAGTCCAAAGTCACCCTTCTTTGCTCATTCCTCCCCTCCAGCGCAACACTCCACTGCGATGACAGGAGAGCAAGCGTCCCTTTGGTCAATGAAGCTGGATCTCGTGGGCTCCGTTTTTTTTGGGAGCCCTCGTGCGATCACCCAATCGATCCCCCACACCATCGATCTTCCATTTCACACGGCCCAAATCCCCTATTCTGTGCTGCGTTTGCGTTGTCCCCTCCCCTCTGCCTTGTCGCTATTGCAGAGAGGAAGCTTGCGTCCCACCTCGATCTCCCTTCCCCAAGGACATCAGCTCCTTCATGCAACCTCTTCCACGACGCAGGTAACGCTCTTGTTACAAAACCCAAAAAACAACTACCCATCTCTAGCCACCTACCCACGCCCTCTTCTTCAGCAAAGGCCCGCAGTACCAGAGCCATTGTTATCGATGTTTCGGCAGGTTCGCTTGAGCCAAGGAGTCACCTTGCTGGCCGGGGGGCTTTACCAAGAACCCCTGGTCGCCCAAACCAAACAAGAGACCTACACGTTACAGAAAGGTCGAGCATCTGTACGTTATCTTGATCCAATCATCCATCGCAAAAGTCGTCGAGTGTTTGTCATAGAGCAGTGGAGTATCCCTGGTTCCAAGCAACGAAGTCCCAAAGCCATCTTTTTAATCTCAGTCCCATTGCCAAAAAAGTTGACACTATGAATACAATCTCATCACTCCAACGTTGTTCGTATCACAGACTGATAGCATCCGATCTCCCAAGCGACTCCCGATGTGGGAACCATGAACTGTAATTTTTGTTTTGGATATGAGAACTCGTAATGTATGACTTGTTGAGCAGAGAGACATTGATGCAAAAAAAACTGGCAACCTTCCAACCTCCATGGTCCGTCCGAACCTGGTATGCCATTCTTTGTGGTTTGGCACTTTGGCTTGGTATACAAACGCCCACAACCCACGCTAGCACACTCTCCTATGGCTTTATCGCGTTCAACAATGATCCCGACAAAAAGGGACGACAACAACACCAAATTATGTTGACTGACGGTTATTGTCGATTCATTCACCACAGCGGCCCTTTTAATCGCATATGTGGAGAAGCGGGTGTTGGCTTTCGGTTTATTCCCTTCGCCTTTGACATCCATGCCCAGATGGTTTTGCATCACATTTGGCTGAGACCTTATATCTACGGTGCCTTTGTAAGCATCGGACCTCAATTCACAGCCTACCCAAACTTTCATGCAGGATTTCGTGTTTCTGCGGGGTTCCACTTTTACTTTGTAGCCCCAAGTATCGAATACCAGCTCGCCTTTGACACCCAAGGCAACGCCATCTCACGCTTCCTGCTCCAGATCACGATCCCCATCCCCACAGGAAGCATCAACTTTGCCATCGGAAACGCGGGCTTGTGACTTCCATCCTCTGTCGGCTCATATCTCTAGGTGGTCTGTGCGTCGGCCTGTGGTTGTGGAGCGGATGCCCTACGTATCCCTCAAGCACAAAGGAAGCTCCCACAGAAACAAAGACAGAGAGGGAGATACCCGAAAGCTCTACAGAGCCAAGAACAGAGTTCATGATACAAAGACGATTTGTAGGACAGACATGCAAGGAGGATAAAGTCTGTCCCAACGGTCTGTATTGCGAGGCTCGACTTCCCGAGGGATACTGCACTCGGGAATGCATTCGCAGTGCACAATGTCCAGGCCGAAGTCTGTGCATACGGATCACCTTTGCCTCCGGCTTGAAAGTCCAGCGATGCGTCCACACCTGTATTCGTCCAGAGGATTGTCGCACCAACTTCACATGTTATCTCCCTCTTGGTGCACAAACAAAGATCTGCCTACCTCCCAGACCTTGAAGACAGGCTGGAGGAAGAAGAATAAGATAAAACCAGTGAAAAAAAAGGGAAACATCCTCCTTTTCATCAAGTCATCAAAGAAAATGTACATTGGTGTTCACTCGTTGACAGAGAAAGCAAACTGAGATAGAACAAAGTCGATGAACACAAGTGTTAGAACGAGTTTAGAATATGACGGCTGAGATACAAAACGAACAAGTAGGCAAATACCGCCTGATTAAGAAACTAGCCACAGGTGGTATGGCCCATATATTCCTCGCAGAACAGAGCGGGCCGGGTGGGTTTAAAAAGCGCCTTGTGATCAAGCGCATTCTGCCCCACCTCACAGACGATGAAAAATTCTTGGAGATGTTCCAGGACGAAGCCCGTGTGGCTGCGATGATGAACCATCCCAACATCGTACAGATCTTTGAGCTTGGAGAAGAAAACTCCGCCCTCTACATCGCCATGGAGTATGTGGCAGGGTACAACCTCCGTGATGTGATTCGACTCTCCAACGAGAATGGTATCTGGCTTCAGCCGGAATATATCGCCAAACTGGGCTCTCAGGTCTGTGAGGGCTTGGAATACGCCCACAATTTCTGCAATACAGAAGGCCGTCACCTCAACATTATCCATCGCGACATCTCGCCACAAAACTTGATGCTCTCCAACCAAGGGATGGTAAAGGTTGTAGACTTCGGTATTGCCAAAGCATCATCCAATGCTCAAGAGACCCAAGCTGGTATCATCAAAGGAAAACTGGCTTATATGTCACCCGAGCAAGTTAAAGGACAAGCCCTCGATCGACGAAGTGACCTCTTCTCTCTCGGAATTGTGCTGTTTGAGTTGGCCACACATCAACGACCTTATCTGGGAAAATCAGACATCGACATGTTGCGTGCGATCCTCGAATCCAAGCCGATTGAAATGGAAACGTTACGCCCCAACTTTCCTCCTCAGCTCGCCAAAATAATCTATCGTGCCTTGGCAAAGGAGCGAGAAGATCGATATCCATCTGCACGTGAACTCCAATGGGATCTGGAGCAATTCATCCAAGCCTGGGGAAAACCCATAAGCTCCTTCCAGCTTCAAGAACTGGTCTTAAAACTCAACGAATTTGAGGAGAAGAGTTCCTCCAACTCAACAGAGGAAGCAGAATCTTCAACACCAACACCAACACCTGCCCCCTCTGCACCCGAACCT
>JALTMC010000393.1 GCA_027005175.1 Myxococcales bacterium | reverse complement strand
AGTTTGAAACGGATGTCAAGCTTTGGTGTGAACAAACCAACTCCGTTCTTCTTTCTTTGGAAAGAAAGGGAAAGACCATTCAAGCAGTGGTTGCAATTCACACGGATCGCTCTGTAAGTAACAACCCCACTGAAGCACCCAAGCAGGAGTTGAAACCTGCGAAGCCGTCGAGAAATCTGTCAAACCTCCAGGTTCAAAGCACAGTGAGTGACTGTGTGGAATTAGATTTCTGTGGGATGCGTTGTCCCATGCCTATCCTGAAGTTGAACGGCGAGCTGCGAAATCGCACAGAAGGTATGTTCAAAGTCATGGCGGATGATCCTGCTTTTGAAGCGGATGTACGCGCTTGGTGTGAACAGCATGATGTCAACATTCTGAATCTCAAATCCTCAGGGAAGGTCATCACAGCGACTCTGTCACTCCATCCGATAGAAGCACCTCAACATACAGAGGAGCATTCTCCCTCGGTTTCCAAAACAACACAGTCACATTATGTCGCCAATGATTTCTTGAGCACGGCAGTGTCACAAGAACTTTTAGCAAGTACTTCTATCAACTCACTTGCTCTCGTTTCTGAGCCAGAGTTACAGGGCTATCAGGGGATCTCTATATCCACTCTCGATGCTCCTGTCTCTCTCGACTTTCGAGGTTTGAAATGTCCAATGCCGATTGTACAGTTGAACAAGCAAGTCAGGGGCAGTTCAGGTTCTGTCTTTCGCGTTGTTGCGGATGACCCAGCATTTCCTGCCGACTTAAAAGCGTGGTGTGAAGTCCATGGGTTTAAGGTGGAGACGGAAGAAAATCAAAAGGGAGAATACCAAGCTTCGATTCGATCTTAATGATGATTTCATAAAGAATATCTGACAAAACAAAAAGGAAAATAACATGGTACTCTTTGACCACAATCACGAAATGTCCTCCTCCCAAACGCAAGAAGCAAACTCGGAGTCCAATGAAAAAATGACGATCCTCGTTGCAAGCGATGATTTTGATCGTGTTTTTCTTGCGTTTATGATCGCGATGTCTGCTCGCTCTATGGGGCTTGATGTCAATATGTTCTTTGCTCTTTGGGGTATTAACTTACTTCGTCGAGACAGCGACCAGCCTGCGATGGAGGCTCCCGAAACAAGTGAAGAAAAACAAAAGAAAGGCATAATGGCCAAGATGATGGCGATGATGATGCCCAAAGGACCCGATCAGCTCAAGCTTTCCAAGATGAATATGGGTGGAATGGGAGTTGCGATGATGAAAAAGTTCATTGAGCAGAGCGGTGCCACCTCTTTAACGGGACTGATGGATATGAGCGTGGATGCCGGAGTTGAGTTTACCGTATGTTCTCTTACGATGGAGATTATGGGGTTTACCCACGAAGACTTACTGGGACTTCCGAATCTGTCTTGTGCTGGCGTCACATCTTGTCTCGGTAATGCCATCCAATCAAAGATGTTTTTTGTGATTTAAACAAAAAGCTAAAGAACAGCGATTTCATAACTTGAATCTTTCAAATTGCGTTAGCGAGTACATTTGTTTTTTCTAACGTACTTGTTCAACGTGTTCGGTCGCTGATTCTAGCTTGGTACGAGAGTACCCAACGCAAACCTGAAAGGGGGATTCATGGACGAATACCTGGTCGTCATAACACAAGGAAGAGAAGATGGTGGTCGCGCAGCAAATCTGGGTGCAAAGCTAGCGATCACAATGCAGGCGATGAATTATAATGTCTCTATATTTCTAACTCTCGCAGGCACACGATGGGCTTTTGTTGGTACGGCAGAAGATGTTCAGTTTCCCGATGAACCACCGGCAGAAGAGTACTTTAAAGCCTTTACAGACAATGGTGGCTCTCTCCTGATTTGCTCCCCTTGCCTCAACGCATACTGCTTTATCCCAACCATGGATAAAAGCGACTTTAAACAGTCGCTTCGAGATGGAGCTAGATATGTCGGTTTAGCTACTGTCGCAGAGAAACTTATTCTTGGGGAAGCTACCATCTTTTAACGTCGAGAACATACATGAAAGAAGGAATTTCATGACACACGATCAAAATCAACACCTACTCGTATTAACACATGGTCAGGAAGACGGTGGCTCACGAGCAACACTCGCATTTGCCCTCGCAGTATCATTACAGGCCATGGGCTCTGATGTGGCGGTCTACCTTCATGAACAAGCCTCTCTATGGGCCTTTGAAGGAGCCTCGCAAAGTATTCATATTCCTGGATTTGACTCCCTGCAAACTTATATCGACTTGTTTCTTGAAGGCGCGGGAACCCTCTATGTCTGCGCTTCTTGCGCCAATGATCTTCCCAACAAAGCAGGAGGATATAGTCTCTCGACCGTAAGTAAGCTCGGTGCACTTAAACCCACTGTGATTCCTGCTGGGATCACGACACTTGCTTCACTCTTACTCAATCGAAAATCTGTATCCCTGTAACATGACATTTCCAAAATAGAGTAAGGAAGTCCAACACTTCATCCCCTTTTAAAACCATGTCTGAGGTAAATCATGAGCCAAGATATTTCAGCCAGTCGCAAGATCGCTTTGATTCCCTGCAACGGCTTGAGCGCACGAGGTCAATTGACTCGAATGTCAACACAACTCATCCATGAGCAGATGGATGATGTCCAGGTCGTAGACCTGGCTCCTCTGATGGCAGGTGTCCCTGGAACTCTCCAAGCAGTGCAAGAAGCTCGTACCGTGATTGGTGTCGCTGGATGCTCCTCTCGATGCGAAAACGTCGGCTGCCAAAAGGTGTTTGGGCAACAGTTAAAACATGCCATTGTCTTTGAAGAACTAGTACCTCCTCATATCCGCGACACAAAGGAAATCAAAGAGTCTGACTTACAACAACTTCTTCCCCAAGCCGTCAGTCAGCTGATAGGTAAAATTATCAGCCTCTCCTAAATTACCTTTTCCTCCTATCTGTCCTAACCCCTGACTCTACATGATATCGAGCTTCTTGCGTCCTCTTGCAACAAAGAGAAGGTCTTTGTTGTACCAATGATTGATAGCTTGCTGGATAGCTGGATAGCACATGTTATCAATATATGCGAACGTTGGGTCGAACGAACTTTCTTGCACCTTTTCTTTGCATAAAGTCTCTACAGTGATGAAGGCGGATTTTGACGGGTACACGTCCCAGGATCTTTTGTGGAGGGGATTTTTCCGCCACAAACAAAGTCAGAGTTCTCTGTTCTGAGGCTATGTGAATCCCATCTGCCTTTACTCGTGGACTCAACTAAACCTGTGAACAAATAGGGGCTTCTCGCCAAATGTTTGCCGTGTAAGTTCGTGATGCTATTTTCGGCCTGGGATAGGAGGGTTTTTTGACAGCTTTAGTTGAGAACGAAAATGGTGATTGGATCTTAGATGGTTGATGACCTCTAGTATGTTGGGAACCTACACGGCGGGTTTGCTCACATTTTTAACACCGTGTGTTTTACCTGTGATCCCGATCTATCTTTCTGTGTTATTGGGAGGCCCATTATCCGAGGCTTCCGAATCGTCAGCATCGCGCTTGCGACTCTTTGGACACACCCTCCTGTTTACCTTGGGGTTTCTCGTTGTCTTTGTCGCTCTGGGCTTAAGCGCGACAGCCGTGGGTCGATTGTTCGGGTCTTACCGGGAGGTGTTCACTCTGTTAGGTGGCTTACTCATCTTCTTATTTGGACTCAAGTTTATGGGATATCTGCAGATTCACTGGTTGGACCAGGACAAGCGTCTTGATTCTCACAAACTTAATCTATCAACAGGTGTTCTGAATAGTGTTGTGATGGGATTTGTCTTTGCGCTGGGATGGACTCCTTGTGTCGGGCCGATCTTGGGTGCGGTGCTGACGTATACAGCTTCCTCAACAAACTTCTCACAGGAAGTCGCTGTCGAGGCATTGGCCTTGTCCACGCACAACCCCTTCCCCCCAATTACTTTCGACGGTACGAAAGCCAGAAAGTCAAACCACGTCTGTCACGTTCCAGAGCACTCATCCAACAGACCAAGAAAGGGGTGAAGCAAAAATATCAGGGTGGCACGAGGAGAGGTACAAAAGTAACAAAAAAAGAGCCAAAGACAGGCGCAGCATGCACAACCTCCAAAACTTCAAAGATCGGACAGGCTTGTGGTTCAAACCCCTCCCTCCCATTGAGGGGGTTCAATCATGAGAGGGAGCGACCGATACCATAAATGGATCAAATGGAATGACGAAGAGCAGATCGATATGGGCAAGTGCCCTGACGTCGTGACAGGTATCCATGGTGACGATCCAGTTCAGCTCTATGCAGACTTGTGCGAAGTCGTCGAGGATGTATTGATCCACTTTGAGGAGCAGGGACGTTCTCTTCCCACCCCGAAAACACACCTCATGCAAGAGGTTGCTTAAAAGCCCATATCACGAAGGGAATCTTCCCAAAGTTGATTCTCGCACATCTCTTTGATTTCTTCGTTGGTCAGGTCAACCAGCTTTTTCGACCGCATCCACTTGAGCAGTTTTCGAATCACTCGAGGGCAGGTCTTCAAGGTAAACTCTTTTCCATTCATCACTTTGCGAGGCACAAAGTAATCCAGAAACTCATTCACGTTTCCTTCAATGTGGGTGTGGTCATAGAGTTCTACAAACTTTTTGTCCGCTTCGTAAGCCTCGTTGTACGCTTTTTCGCCATCCTCTAGGCTGTTCCAACCGTAGCCCTCCAACTGGTGTCCAAAGAGCTGAATAACCGATTCATAATCACGATAGGTTTTGGCTGACAACTTTGACTTTTGCTCTGCCAGAAACTCCTCAAAGACATCTTTAATCAACATAGCCTGACCTCTGTATTGTTGAATTGTTAAATCTCATTTATATCTTCTTGCTTGTGCGTTCAAAATAGCTCCAGGTTTTTTCCCCAGACTTGATTTGTAGTGGGATGGAGCAAGGAAGTAAAGCAAAACGTTGGAATGTTGGTCATAAGAAAGCGAAACCTCTACGAACACGTCACACTCAAAAATTGACGTTCTCCCCCTACAGATGGA